>JBBQSH010000072.1:0-15854 GCA_038214015.1 Ignavibacteriales bacterium
ATCACTTCAATTAAATAATCGATATGACTTTGAGTATAAACTCTGCGCGGAATTGCCATTCGTACAAGTTCCATCATTGCGGGAATAAGTTTTCCGTTTTTATCATACTTACCAAACATAACACTGCCAATTTCTACTGCACGGACTCCGCCTTCATGATAAAGTTCACAAACAATAGATTGGCCCGGATACTGATCCGCTGGAATATTTGGTAAAAATCTTTTTGCATCAATATAGATTGCATGTCCGCCTGGTGGTTCAATAATGGGAACACCTGCAGCAATTAATTTTTCGCCAAGATATTCTATGCTGCGTATTCTATACTGTAAATAATGTTCATCAACAATCTCTAACAAGCCTTGTGCAACAGCTTCAAGATCGCGCCCTGCAAGTCCACCGTAGGTTGGAAATCCTTCTGTAACGATTAATAAATTTCTACATTTCATCGCAAGTTCATCATCATTCATCGCGAGAAATCCGCCGATGTTTACAAGTGCATCTTTCTTTGCACTCATTGTTACTCCATCAGCATAAGAAAACATTTCCTGTGCAATTTCTAATGGAGTTTTAGTCTCATAGCCTTTCTCTCTGATCTTGATGAAGTAAGCATTCTCAGCAAATCTACATGCGTCTAAAAAAAGTGGAATACCATATTTCTTACAAACAGCTTTCACATCTTTTATGTTTTGCATTGATACCGGCTGTCCACCGCCGGAATTATTTGTAACTGTTATCATGCAAATGGGAATATTTTCAACTCCTTTTTCTTTGATAAAAGTTTCAAGTTTTTCAACATCCATATTTCCTTTAAAGTCCGCACGAATTTCCGGATGCTTTCCAATTTCGTTTAATATATCTACAGCTTCAGCACCGCTAAACTCAACATTAGCACGAGTTGTATCAAAGTGTGTGTTGTTTGGGAAATATTTTCCAGCGCCGCCAACAATTGTAAATAAAATTTTCTCTGCTGCTCTTCCCTGATGAGTTGGAATAATATATTTAAGATTTGTAATACTTTTAATTACAGCTTCAAATCTGTAAAAACTTTTTGAGCCGGCATAAGATTCATCGCCTTCCATAATTCCTGCCCATTGCTTTGCACTCATTGCAGAAGTTCCACTGTCTGTAAGCAAATCAATCAGAACATCGTCTGCGGGAAGTAGAAATGGATTATATCCTGCTTCTTTAAGAAGTACTTCCCTTTCTTCACGAGTGGTAAATCTTATTGGTTCAACTGATTTTATTTTGAAAGGTTCGATGATTGTTTTGGGTTGCATAAATTATCCATAAAGAATTAAGTGATTTTTTTTCTGTTCAAATTTACTAAAACATGCTTCTTAATTCTCATTAAAGATTAAAGATTCTTATTGCCTTTTGAGTATTTCATAAATAGTTTTCCATAGTGTCATTTCAAAAATAATCAGGAGAAGCAATGGAAACTGAAGAAACAGTTCAATCCGAACAACCTACAAACCTAGTGGAAGAACTATCACACACAGATAAAATTGTTGGTGTATTTTCTGAACCAACAAATCTTTTCTCAAAATTAGCATTTCTAAATACTAAAGTTACCGATTGGTTACTCCCACTTTTTGCTCTTATAGTTGTTGCTATTGCTGCAACTTTCATTTATATGTCCAACCCGGAAATAAAATTAGAAATGCAGCAGCAGCAAGAAAAAGCCATGCGTGAACAGTTTGATAAAATGGTAGAAAGCGGACAAATGACCAAAGAGCAGGCTGATGAACAATTAGAAAGAACTTCTGGGATGATGGATAATCCCATGTTTACATACTTGATTCCGTCAATATCAATATTTGTAATAATGTTAGTTTGGTTTTTTGTTTTTACAACAATAGCTTTTCTTATTGCAAAATTTGCATTTAAAGGTGATGGCAGCTATTCACAAGCAATGACTGCGATGGGGCTGCCAATGTACATTTCGGTACTGCAAAGTATTATTTTAATTATTGTAGGTATACTTATGGGTAAGATGCTAACAGGATTAAACCCTGCTTCGCTAACCGGTATGGATTTAAAAACTTTACCCGGATTTTTGTTAAGCAGATTAGATGTGTTTTCAATCTGGTTTTATGTGGTAGTAGGAATTGCTTTTGCAAAAATGTTTAAATCTGATAATGTGAAAAAATATATTTTCACTTCTATCGGGGTTTGGCTTGTGTTTATGTTTATTATTTTCGGACTTAGTAATGTTTCTCCAATTTTTGGAAATATGATAAGATAGGATTTTCTCTTAGTCATTCCCGTGAATACGGGAATCCATAGTCGTTAAAATAAAATGGATTCCCACTTTCTCCCGAAGGGATGCCTACGGCAGTGGGAATGACAATTCTGTATTGTTGACTATTAAACAGCTCCTACATTATACTTTGCGGATCAACATCATAATATAGTTTTACATCCCGGTAACGGGATTTTTTATTAAACTCTGTCCAAGAATCCAAAATTGCTTTTCTTAAAATTGCACCACCCGGATCTTTATCTTTATAGCTTTTAATTAAAATATGATACCGGTAGTTATTCACTAATTTAAATATTTGTGCAGTAGTTGGATCAGAAATCTTTAAATAGTTTTTGTATTTGATAATCTCTTTGTAAAAATCATACGCTGCGCCTTTTGCTTTGTCTATGCTCGTGTCTTTTGTCTCAATCAATGCAATACGTGTAAAAGGAGGATAGCCCATATTTTCGCGATCAGCTTTTTCTTTTGTATAAAAACCTTTGTAATCATTCTCCAAAACTTTTCTTAACACAAAATGTTTTTCATTATAAGTTTGAATTATCACTTCACCTTCAACTTTACTTCTTCCAGCTCTACCGGAAACTTGAGTAAGCAGTTGAAAAGTTCGCTCATCTGCGCGAAAATCCGGCAACCATAAAGTTGTTTCTGCGGATATTACTCCAACTAAAGTAACACGCGGAAAATCCAATCCTTTAGAAACCATTTGAGTACCAACAAGAATATCGATATCACCTTTGCTAAAACCTAAAAGTAAATTACTCAAGTAAGATTTTTTTTTAATTGAATCCGAATCAATTCTCTCAATTCTTGCATTTGGAAAATAAAACTGCAACTCATCTTCAACTCGTTCAGTTCCAGTTCCAAAATATTTTATGTTGATTGAACCGCAATGAGTGCAAGCGCCGGG
The DNA here is from genome assembly GCA_038214015.1 of Ignavibacteriales bacterium. GTDB lineage: Bacteria > Bacteroidota > Ignavibacteria > Ignavibacteriales > Ignavibacteriaceae > IGN3. Next base: position 3,171 of record JBBQSH010000072.1, read on the forward strand.
CACTGGTTTAACTAATCCACAATAATGGCATTGTATTTTATTCTGGTTGATGTGGAATGTCATCGGAACAGAACAGTTCTCGCACATTTCAACTTCACCGCAATCATTACAGAAAATTTGAGTTGAAAAGCCGCGCCTGTTTTGTAAAATTATAACACCTTCTTTTTTGTTTATTCTATCTTCAATTTTATCAATAAGTACTTTTGAAAAAACAGTTTCAGATTTAGTTTTATTTTTTTCGTGTGCAATGTTTACAAAAGTTATTTTAGGAAGTTTGGCGTCATCTATTCGCTTGGGAAGTGAAAGCAGTTTGTATTTTCCGGTCTCTGCATTATACATACTTTCAACAGATGGAGTTGCGGAACCAAGTACAACGGGACAAGAAAAGATACTTCCAAGAAAAACTGCACCATCCCGCGCATTATATCTTGGAATCATATCTGCACTCTTATAACTTGCATCGTGTTCTTCATCCACCACAATCAATCCAATATTATTTAATGGTGCAAACAAAGCAGAGCGAGCACCAATTACTATTTTCGATTTTCCTTTTAACACTCGCCGCCAAGAATCAAATCTTTCTCCAGCAGACATTCGGCTATGCACTACTGTTACGGTATCACCAAAGTTGTTAAAAAATCGTGAAGTGATTTGGGGTGTTAATGAAATTTCGGGAACAAGAATTAAAACTGTTTTGTTTTTTGCAAGTATTTGTCTTGCAAGTTCGATGTAAACCTGGGTCTTTCCACTGCCAGTAACTCCGTGTAAAAGAAAAGTTTGAAATTTATTTTGATTTTGTACTGCTAAAACTTCATTAACAATTTCTTGCTGCTGTTTAGTTAAAATTAGTTTTTGATGTTCCTCTGAATAATTTTCTTTAAATGTTCTATCAACTTCTTTTTCAAAAATCTTTACAAAGCCTTTTTGCTCAAGCCCAGTTAAAGATGATTGAGATGATTCTGTTTTGTGTAAAAGTTCGGCTACGGGCAGTACAACACCTTTTGCTTCGATCATCTTAAGTAAAATCTTAACTTGCTTTGGCGATTTTCGATCAAGCTCAGGAAAGCTTGAATATATTTCAACGATTTCCTTTGCAAGTTTTACAAACTTCACTTTCTTTGCTTTTACTTTTACACCTTCAACTTCATCCACGATAGTAACAGCACCTTGATTATGAAGCTGGCGAAGCTGCGAGTAAATATTTTTTTTCTTTACAACTTTTTGAAGTAGTGAAAAGTTTAATTCGTCTCGTTTAGAAAGTTCTGAAAGTATCTTAAACTTTATGGAATCTTTCTTCTTTTCCTTTAATACAAGATCAGCTACAAATTTTTTATCAACAATAATTTTTCTTTTTGTTTCAACATCAGTCCCTTGCGGCACAAGAAGCTTTAATGCTTCCCCAAGTGAGCATAAATAATAATCAGAAATCCATTCATAAAATTTTAATGTTTTGTTTGTAAAGATCGGTTTATCATCAAGTATATCTGTGATTGGTTTTACTTCATCTTTTTTCAATGAAATAGAAGAGGGGAAGTTTACGATAAAACCTGTACGTGTTCTTTTTCCAAATGGTGCAACAGCACGCACTCCAACTTTAGAAAATTCCTGCAATTCTTTCGGAACCGAATAAGTAAATGCTTTCCTGAATGGTAAAGGAAAAACAATTTCAACAAACATTAATTTTCTTTCAAGAAGTACGGAGCTATCGAAGTTAATCCTTCTCTGCTTGTATCATCACTATACATTTTAAACTTTAATGTTTTTATAGATTTATCCCAGACAATTCTCTGGTATTCTGTTGTTTTGGTTATCTGTCCATTGGTAGAAATTATGCTGTCTTCAACAGGAATTGTTAAGTAATAATATGGATTATCAAACTGCATTCCTTCAACTTTGCTGATATCATCAAATTCATAATTTATAATTGCATTAAGCTTTTCTCTTTCAACCATGACATGTCGTGAAGTAATAGTTTTACCTTCTGCCTTCATTCCATCAACAAATTCAGAGCTCTTCAAACCGTATTCAAGTATACTTTTAACATCCTCATCTATCATTTCTTTTGAGGTTGCATCTGTGTTTAAGTCTTCGATGATAACAAAAGCTGTTCCCGTTCCATCATCATTAACATTAACTTCATAAGAAACGGAATGGAATACTATACAACCAGTTACTTGAGTGATTAAAAGTAATGATACTAAAAAAAATAATTTTTTCAATTTAGATCTCCTTTTTTACCACGACGTTCACAAAGTTGAAGAATATGTACTGCTCTTTGTGAAGAACTTTGTGGTTGTTTGTTCTAAAATTAATTAACTGCTTTTTCTAAAAGAGTAAATGTTTGTTTATCTACATCAAGCTCTGCAAGAGCACCAAATGGAATTGTAAATTTATCCTTTACGTGCCCGAAAGACATTCCATATAAAACAGGAATATTTAAACTACTTAGTCTATCCTGTAAAACTTCCATCAAAGTAAACGATTTTGGAGTTAGGTCGCTTTCCTTTTTTACTTCACACTTTCTAAAAATTCCCATCATAATTCCTGAAGCATTTTCAAATTTTCCAGATTGTATCATTTGCGTTAACATTCTATCAATCCGGTATGGTTCTTCTCCAATCTCTTCAATAAAAATTAGTTTATTGGAATAATCAACATCAAAATTTGTTCCGATAAGTGAAACCATGATAGATAAATTTCCACCAACAAGTCTTCCCTTTCCTTTTCCCTTCACAATGGAAGTTACACCATAAACATTTTCATCATCGCCGCTAGTGGAGTTTTGGAACAAACTTGTTCGTTCGGGATTTAATAATACTTTGTTAAAGTTGTTCACCGAGTAATCATTAAATGTTGATGTACCAACTGGACCGTGAAAAGTTATCAGACCAGATTTTTTATAAATTCCATAAAGCAAAGCAGTGATATCGCTGTAGCCAATCAGCACTTTTGGATTTGCTCTGATAATATCATAATCCAACATTGGAAGAATTCGAGAACAACCATAACCACCGCGAGCACAAACAATTCCTTTTACACTCTTGTCAGAAAACTTTTCCATTAAATCAGCAGCACGATCTTTATCTGTACCGGCAAAATATCCGCTTTGCAAAAGAATTTTTTCTGAATAAGTTGTTTCAAATCCAAGTTGATTTAGATTATTAATTGAGTCCCGTAATTCTTCCTCGGAGATGTAACTTCCAGGAGCAACAATTGCAAGTTTATCTCCAGCTTTTAATCTCGGTGGTTTGATTACTGGGGGTTCATCTTTAAACAAACCTTCGAAGTCTCTTCTTTGCGACCTTGAAGGTTGCCCAAGAATTGAATAAGGGAAAACCGCTGCACCAACTGATGCAACAGATAACGATGTTATAAATTTTTTTCGGTTCATAGTTTAATTTAGGAATGATATTTAGAAAATGCGAGAGTAAACTTACAAACCCAATTCCTTAAAGGAACTGGGTTTGTTAACAAAATAATTAGCACTTAATCCGCACATCCACAGAAAAGAGTTTATTGTCAGAAGTAATAAGTAAAGGATTTAAATCTACTTCTGTAATTTCTTTATGATTAACCATCATTTGTGCAAGATTTTTTATTGCAGATTTTATACCGTTCATATCTGCCGATTCTTCTCCACGCACACCCTGAATTATTTTTCCAATTTTTGTTGAGTTGATCATTTCATCAATATCATTGTCTGTTAAATAGGCGGAACGCATAACAGTATCTTCAATGTATTCAACATATTTTCCACCTGCACCAAACATTATCATCGGACCAAAACTTGGATCACGAAAAGCTCCAACTAACAACTCAAACTTTGTTTTTAAATATGGCTGGATTAAAAACGAATCAAGCTGAATATTTTTTGAACTGAAATTCCAAATCATTTCTTCAGCAGTTTTAATCAGCTCATCTTTTGTCTTTATGTTAAGTGCTACACCTTTCAAATCGGTTTTATGAATAATCGTTTCACCAATCGCTTTAATCACTACAGGAAAATGAATATGTTTTTTATTTAATTCATCTAAAATTAATATTTCATCTTTGATAAGCGGAAGCTTATAATACTCGCATACTTCACTTACTTCTTTTGGAGTTAGAAATCTCCTCAACTTTTCATTTAGACTAAAATCTTTAATCTGATCATCTGATTTAACTCTATTTAAGTTTGTTTTCTTATTCTGAAATTGTAAAAGATTATTAATAACGACTGCAGGATCTTCAGATCTTTTAAACAAGGCTCTTTTTGTTTTTGATTCAGTTCTATATTCCTCCCAAAATTCAGGCAGTGGCATTACAACCTGAAAGATTGGTTTTTCAGATTTAATATCATTTATTCCTTCAATAACTGGCAAAGCTTTTACCATAATTGGTTCTACAAAAACTGAAATAACAGCATCAACATTATCATCCTGAATAAGAATTTCATTAACTGCTTTAAATTGTTCTGCAGTTCCACCTGGAAGTAAATCAACAGGATTATTTACACTTCCCTCAGGATGGACTATATCTTTTAAGTTTAATTTTGTTTCTAAAGTTAATTCTGCAAGTGCAAGATTATTTTTCTCAAGTGTATCAACTGTAAGTATTGCTGGTCCGCCTGCATTTGTAACTATTGCAACACGATTTCCTTTTGGTGTTGGAAAATCTTCAAATCCTTTTGCTGTATTAAACATATCATTTAGATCATCAGCACGAATAATGGAAAACTGTTTAAGAATCGCATCAACAACTTTATCACTGCCGCCAAGTGCTCCAGTGTGTGAAGATGCGGCTTTTATTCCGCTTGAAGTTCTTCCGCCTTTAAGAACAATAACTGGTTTTGTAATCTTATTATCAATAAAATATTTGATAAATTTTTCGCCATCAACAAAACTTTCTAAATAATAAGTTAGCACACTTACATCATCGCAGCTTTGCCAGTACTCAAGTAAATCATTTTCATTTACATCTGCTTTGTTACCGACACTTATAAATTGTCCAAAACGTATATCAGTTTCGCGCAATGAATTTAATACTGCCGCGCCAATCGCTCCGCTTTGTGAACAGAAAGCCATACTGCCCGTTTTTGGTTCTTCCGCAACAAATGTTGCGTTCATCTTTACTGAGGGAAGTGCGTTTATTATTCCCATACAATTTGGTCCAACCATCCTTGCATTAGAATCACGAATTAGTTTTAAAATTCTTTTTTCTGCTTCTGCGCCGGCTTCTCCGGTTTCCTTAAACCCTGCAGTTATAAGAATTATGGCTTGAACTTTTTTTATGATAAGTTCTTTTAATGTGTCTTCTACAAATTGTTTTGGAACCATTACGATTGCCAGATCAATCCCATAATCTATATCGCTTATAGTTGGGTAACATTTAAATCCAAGAATCTCATCAGCTTTAGGATTTACAAGCGCAAGATCACCAGTATATCCATATTGTTTAACAGATTTTGTTAATTCGTAACCAAGACTTTTAGGTTTTGAAGATGCACCAACGATGCAAATTGAATCTGGATAGAAAAAATAATTGAAAACTGATTCCATAACTCCACAATATTAATTTTTGTTACTCCAAACTTAAAGGAAAGACAGGAGAAATTGAATGAAGGGTTTCAAATAATATAATAGATTGCTTCTTCCGACTAAAATCGGAATCGCAATGACGAGGAATGAACTAAAAAAGTATGAGAAAAATTTATGGTGCGATAAATTTTAAATATCTTATTAAATAGCAGTTGCGGAATTATGATCGATCTTTCCGCAAAGAATTTACCCGTTTATACAAAATGACGGCATACCACCCTAGCCGTTATCAGTACTGCGGGTAAGTTTGTTTTAAATCTTACTAATTCATTTTACTAAAAGTCATTTCGACCGAAGAGAGAAATCTGTATGATTCATCGGCAAAGATTTCTCAGTCGAATCCGCCGCCGCGGACTTCGAAATGAGTTTCAAATAATTGGAATTAAATAAATCATCTCGGTTTAATCATATTCTCAGGTTTCAGCAAATCATCAAGCTCGGCTTTTGATAATAATTTTTTCTCAAGTACTAATTCATAAACTCCACGATTTGTATCCAGCGCTTCTTTAGCAAGCTTAGTGCAAGTTTCATATCCAAATGCAGGATTAAGTGCGGTTACAATTCCAATACTTTTCTCAACAAGTTCTCTGCATCTATCTTCATTTGCAGTAATTCCATCAATACATTTTTCTTTCAAAGTCATCATTCCGTTTTTTAACATCTCAATCGATTCAAATAAACTTTGAACAATCACAGGTTCAAAAACATTTAACTCAAGCTGCCCGCCTTCTGCAGCCATTGTAACTACAAGATCATTTCCAATAACTTTAAATGCAATTTGATTCATAACTTCTGGAATAACAGGATTTACTTTTCCCGGCATTATAGAAGAACCGGGCTGCATTGGTGGAAGATTTATTTCGTGTATTCCGGTTCGCGGTCCTGATGAAAGTAAACGTAAATCATTACAAATTTTTGAAAGTTTAACTGCTAATCTTTTAACTGCAGAAGAATACATAATAAATGCGCCGGTATCCTGAGTTGCCTCAACAAGATTGTCTGCAAGTACAATGCTCAATCCAGTTACATCACCAAGGTGATTTATAACTGTTTCAGAATATTCAGGATGCGAATTAATCCCCGTTCCTATTGCAGTTGCGCCCATATTTACTTCAAGAAACAATTTTACATTTTGCTCAAGCCGCTGAACTTCTTCATTCAACATTACTGCATAAGCCTCAAACTCCTGCCCAAGAGTCATCGGAACAGCATCCTGCAACTGAGTTCTTCCCATTTTAATGATATGAGAAAACCCTTTTGCTTTATTACGGAATGATTGAACCAATTCCTTAAGTACTTCAGTCAATTTTTTGTTGCCATTTATCAGAGCAATCTTTACAGAAGTTGGATAAGCATCATTTGTTGATTGAGATAAGTTAACATGATTGTTGGGATGACAATATTGATAATCACCTTTTTCGTAACCCAAAATTTCAAGTGCACGATTTGCAATCACTTCATTTGCATTCATATTTGTTGAGGTTCCAGCGCCGCCTTGAATCATATCCACAACAAAGTGCGAGTGAAATCTTCCGTTTATAATTTCATCACAAGCTTTAACTATCGCATCGGTTATTGGTTTTGACAATAATCCTAAATCACAATTTGCAAGCGCAGCAGCCTTCTTAACCATTGCAAGCGCTTCAATCAATACAGGATAAAAACTTAATGTTACTCCGCTTATGTTAAAATTCTCAAGCGCACGTAAAGTTTGAATACCGTAATAATATTCGTGAGGAACCTCTCTATCACCAAGTAAATCATGTTCACTGCGTGTTCTTCCAGATTGATACTGTGCCGCAACATTTATAACGCGAGTATTTGCAGCGCTCATTCTTCTTGAAATAACTCTGCCAATGCTTGAAAGAATTGCTAGTGCCGTTTCGTTTTGTTCTTTCATCAATTCTTTAAAACTATCACGAGTAAGAATCAGAATTGTTGAGTTAACTTTTGCTCGTGCAGATGTTGAGTGCGGTGAATCATCCATCAATGCACCTTCACCAAGAAAATCATATTTGCTAAAGATTGATAATCTTTTTTCTTTACCGTAAGCTGTTCGCTTAAACAACTCAACTTCACCATCATAAATCAGAAAAAGATTTCTGCGGATATTGTTTTCACTAAACAACAAACTGTTTGCAGAATAATTTTCAACTTTTACTTTTTCACAAATCGCATCAAGTTGTTCATCATCAATTTCTTTGAATAGCTGAACGTGTTTTAAGAATTCTTTAATAACTGATTGTTCCATACTTGTTCCATCATATTAATTTATAAATCAATAAAATATTTAGTGTAAAAAAAGCTGACTGAAAAAATTGAAGTGTCTTATTTTATTATTTATTTCATTTTTTTGCATTCTAAAATACACATAATAATTAAGCATTATTAATAGTTGCTTACCGTTAATTTACAATGCGAAATTTATTGTTTATCTTATTATAGAAAATTTAATGGTTTAATAAAATGATAAAGAATTATTTTAATAAATTGTTATTTATACTGTTCTTGATTTTTATCGTTTCTATTATTGCCCTTACCTCAATATTTAAACTCACTAACATTGATAAACCCATTGGTTTCTTAAAAATAAAAAAAGCAAATCAAGTTTTAAGACTTGATGAATTACGTTATAATAATGACTTAAAATACATTGGCTTTTTTTCTTTTGATTGCCCCACTTGTAATGCATTACTGAAGAATAAATTATTAAATAAAAATATCTTTTTTGTGAATGTAGATTTTAATAAAACTATACCGATAAATATCTGGCAATTACTCCCAAATGAGCAAATAGAAATTTATTATGTTCCGTATATTGTAAAAGTGGATTCTTCATTTAGAATTATCGAAGAATATAAAATTTCAGAAATTGAAAAACGATTAAAGGATGGGAACCTATTATGAATTCAATTATTAAATTTTTTGTTATAATGTTATTTCCCTTTTTACTTAGTGCACAAGATGAATTAAAAAATAAAATCACCTGGGGTGGAAACCTGATTGGTGAATACCTACCTAATTTATACTCTAATTGGAACACTACTGCCGTTGGAGGTCAAATTTATATAAATTATAAACACAGTGATGATTTATTTTCAACATTGAATGGTTTTGCTCTATTCGTTCCTGTTACTAATAACACAATTGACTATTCAGCTTTACGTTCTTTTTCATTAGCGTTTTCGTATAACCCCAATTTACTAACACATTTAAATCCTTTGATGTCATTGGAATTAGTTACACTCGTGGAAAGATATCTCTGATTGACAAAGAATATGCAGGGGTTTTTGCACAGTTAAAAACTGAGTACATACTAAATGAGAAAATTGCCATCTTCACAAGTTTCAATGGTATATATGATTTTAGCAATCAAAACATTACTTCAGCTTTAAGAATAGGTTTTAAGGCAAGTTTTATTATTATTTCATTTGATATATCACAATATATAAAGTGGGAAAATCCAGAATCGAGGTTAAACAACAGCCTTACTGTCCCGCACTTAAGAAATCATTCATTCTAAATTATTAGGAGGTGATATGATTTCTGTTCTCAAAAATCGTTTAATCCAATTTTTGCTTCTGTTCTCAGTATTTTTTGTCTCCTTTTCACCGACTGTTCATGCTGAAGATGAAGTAAGTTGTGATTTACTACTTCTATTTGCAATTATTACTGGAAGTGGTTTAGGATACTTTGCTTACATTTGGTGCCTGATAGTTGGTGCATAGTATCACACTAATTATAGGCTGTTTGAAACTAAAAGATTAATTAATCTTACTTTTTAGACAGCCTACTAGTAACTATAATTATTGAGGTTATATATGTATAAAATTATTCTTCTATTCATTATTTTTTTTAGTATGTCATATAGCCAAACAAGTTTAAATAATATCTTGTTTGAATCCTGGAGTTCTTCTGAGAATGATTTTTTGCTAAAGAATAAAAATGAGAAATACGTAAAAAAAGAAGCAATGGGATACACTGGTTATCTAACTTCTGACACATTAAATTCCATAGAAGTTGAAACAACTTATTTTTTTGATTCTAATAATAAACAAGTAATGAGGGGTATTCAAAATAAAAATCAATCTGAGGCTATATCCAAAAAACTTTTTAACCACATACTTTCATCACTAAATGAATCTATAGGTATTTCAACTAATGATAGTGATATGCTTGGGGCACGGATAATAAAATGGAAACATAAAGGTTATAACATTATACTTATTTATAAATCAGATGAATGTATACTAACTATTACTAAATAAGCTATGATTATGAAGGATTTGTTATTTTATTTTAAACCAAGTTATTATAGTACAACAACTAATTATTCATCATTATTTAGCAAGAGTATTATTATATATTTCATTACAATTATTGTTTATATCTCAATTTCTTTTATCTTTCAAAATAGCGCAGTTATTTCTAGTGGCCCAACCTCTAATTATTTCATATTATATTTATTAAGAACCATTGGATTGTTAATAAAACAACCATTTCAAGTGCTGCTTTTTTCTGTTAGCATCTATCTAACATTAAATGTTTTTTTACAAACAAAATTTACTTTTATTCCTTTTTATAAAATGATTTTTATTGCATTTAACTTAGTTGTTCTTTCCTATTTTATTGAAATACTAAACGAGTTTGCAAAATATTTAAATACAGTTCAGTTTATTAATATTTTAAAGTACTCTTTAAATGATATTTTTACTCATGGTACCGATTGCTCTAAATTTACCATATCATTATTAAACAGGATTCACACACTACTAGCAGTTTCAATAATTTATGCATTCTATATACTGAAGAGCAATTGTAAAGAGGTTTCAAATTTTAAATTATTTGTGATAATTGTGTTTTCTGTTCTAATGACCACCATAGTTCTTTCCTATGCTCCGCTACTTTTTATAATAATCACAAATCTATTCAGAAATTAGTATGAGCACTTACAGTTTAATGTTTTAATCTATTTTCATTATTTGATTTATTATTTGTTATAATATTTATGGTTGTCTTTTGTAAGTTTGCGTTAAATGTACTATAGGTATTTTTTAAAGTATACTATAGGAATATTTATTTCCATTGTTTTAACTCCAATTTGAAATCCCTTTCCTTTTGGCTAAATTTGTCTTCTCCGAAGGAGTCCTTTGGACATTTTTCAACAATTATTAAGTAATAAATGCGTTATCCTTTTACAGAAATAGAAGCCAAATGGCAAAAGTTTTGGGAAGACAATAAAACTTACAAGACCAATTTATCCAAGACAGAAAAAAAACTTTACACACTTGTAATGTTTATTTATCCTTCAGGTGCAAAGCTTCACATCGGACATTGGTATAATTACGGACCAACAGATAGCTGGGCAAGATTTAAAAAACTTCAGGGTTATAATGTTTTTGAACCGATTGGTTATGATGCTTTTGGTTTACCTGCAGAAGGTTATGCAATTAAAACCGGCATTCATCCGCAAGACAGCACTATAAAAAATATTGATGACATTCGTGAACAGCTTAAAAAAATGGGTTGTATGTATGATTGGGATGCGGAGTTAATGACCTGCGCTCCTGAATATTATAAATGGAATCAGTGGATTTTTCTTCAGCTTTATAAAAAAGGTCTTGCTTACAGAAAAAATGCTCCTGTTAATTGGTGCCCGAACGATCAGACTGTTTTAGCAAATGAACAGGTTGTTGATGGATGCTGTGAACGCTGTGGAACTACTGTTATACAAAGAAATCTTTTTCAATGGTTTTTTAAGATTACAGATTATGCTGAAGAACTTCTTGATGGACACAGCAAAATTGATTGGCCAGATGAAACAATTTTAAAACAAAAAAACTGGATTGGAAAAAGTGAAGGCGCCGAAGTCACTTTTAAAGTTGTTTCAAATGTCATTTCGAAGGAGTCCTCGACTGAGAAATCTTTGACCAAGAATGAGGAGCAGATTTCTCTCCCGACAAGTCGGGATCGAAATGACAATGAAGAATTAGAAATAAAAGTTTTCACAACTCGCCCGGATACTTTATTTGGCGTTACTTATGTTGTGCTTGCACCAGAACATCAGCTTGTTGATAAAATTACAACAGATGAATTTAAAGATAGTGTTGATGCTTACCGCGAATCAACAAAAAAACTAACTGAGATTGAGCGAACATCTACTGTAAAAGAAAAAACCGGTGTTCCAACCGGTTCATTTGCAATCAATCCGGTAAATGGAGAAAAAATTCCTGTTTGGATTTCTGATTATGCTCTCATCACTTACGGAACAGGCTGTGTTATGGCTGTTCCTGCCCACGATGAAAGGGATTTTGAGTTTGCTACTAAATTTAATCTTCCTATCCGCAAAGTAATTTTACAGGATGGAACAGATGAGAATGAAGAATTAAAAACTGCTTTCACAGAAGTTGGGGTGATGATAAACTCGGGTAAGTTTAATGGATTGCGATCTGATGATGGGATTACAAAAGTCATCAAGTACCTGGAAGAAAATAATTTTGGCAAAGGAAAAATAAATTATCGTTTGCGTGATTGGTTAATATCTCGTCAGCGTTATTGGGGAACACCAATTCCGATTATTCATTGTCCAACTTGCGGAGAAGTTCCGGTTGATGAAAACGAATTACCGGTTCTCCTTCCTTACGATGTTGATTTTAAACTCGGCGGCGAATCTCCGCTTGCACGAAATGAAAAATATATAAATGTAAAATGTCCAAAATGCGGCACGGATGCTAAACGTGATCCTGATACGATGGATACATTTGTGGATTCATCATGGTATTACTTACGTTTTCTTGATCCGAAAATTTCAACATCAGCCTTCAATCAAGAACTGGCAAACAAATGGACTCCGGTTGATATGTACGTGGGAGGTAAAGAACATTCCGTAATGCATCTTCTTTATGCAAGATTTTTTCACAAGTTTTTGCGTGATATCGGACTTGTAAACAGCGATGAACCATTTGCAAAACTTGTTCATCAGGGAGTGATCACAAAAGATGGCTCGAAGATGTCAAAGTCCAAAGGCAATGTTGTAAATCCAGATGAGTTTACTTCTAAGTATGGAACCGATGTTTTCAGAATGTACTTAATGTTTATGGGCCCTTAT
>JBBQSH010000073.1:0-15803 GCA_038214015.1 Ignavibacteriales bacterium
ACATCTGCATCATCAACAATTGTTTTTTCTTCCAGCTTATCAAAATCAAAATAAACCACAGGTTTTTTCTTATCTACAGAACCACTGCTTGGTGCCCGATGATAAATAACTTTACCTGTAATAGCAGCAATGTTTCCATAATTGCCGGCAGCAGGCGGAAGAATTACTACGCGCTGTTCAAACCCATCAAAATCAATTTTTACTTTTTTGATTTTAGGCTCATCTTTTTTGTCTTCCTTCTTTTCATCTTTCTTCTCGTCCTCCTTTTTCTCGTCATCTTTTTTAACTATACTCGAATCGTTTTTGGGAGCCAGCGGAGAGGGTATATCTTTAGTTAAAGTTACAACAGCAATTTGGGTTGAATTAGGATACGACCAGGATCCTTCGAAATCCCCGTAAACAGGCTTAAAACTTCTATTGGTTAAAAAGTATAAATATTTACCGGCTGGATCAAAAACAGGGTTTCTATCATTGTAATAACCAGATGTAACCTGATGAATTTTTTCTTCTTTTGTATCATATATTGCAATTGATGTTGATCGGCTATCAAGTTCTTTTCCATAAGCCAGATATCTGCTGTCTGAAGACCAGCTTGGGGAAAAGTTTTGCAAATCTCCTTCATACATCCATAATTGTTTATCCACTTTTACAATATTGTTTTTATCCATATCATAAATATTTATTGTCATTGTTTGATCAATAAATGCAAGTGCTTTGCTGTTCGGTGACCAAAATAATTTGTATCTATAACCTTCACCAAGCGTTGTTAATGTTTTTTCTTCTGATGGGTTTTCTAAATCACGTATGGATAATTCATATTCACCGGAACGATCGCTGAAGTATGCCGCGTATTTGCCATTTGGAGAATAGGCTGGATATCTTTCTGCAACTCCGGAAGATTGTGTAAGATTTATAACTGGACCGTTTTCTGTTGGAACAGAAAAAATTTCACCCCTTGATTCAATCAGCGTTCTGTTGCCATTATATGACATTGAAAAATTCTGAATCAGCTTTTCAACATTTTCATTTCTTGCCATCAATGTTGATTCATCTGTTACAACACTAATCTTTACTTCATGATATTTTTCAGTTGTAAGATCAAGCAGATAAAGCAATCCGCCAGCTTCAAACACAATTTCATTATTTCCGATTGAAGGGAAACGGATATCAAACTTATCAAAGTTTGTTACCTGTTTTGTTTGTTTTGTGGAAAGATCGTAGCACCAGATATTGTTTCTTTTATTCTCTCCGCGATCAGATAGAAAATATATTTTATTTCCAGTCCACATTGGCAATTCATCGCCAGCCACATTATTTGTAATGTTTTCAGAGGCTTTGCTCTCAAGATTAAAAACAAAAATATCTGCAGCCATTCCACCACGATATCTTTTCCATGTTCTGAATGCTGCACTGATAGGAGTGTATGCAATTTGTTTTCCGTCTGGAGAAATAACACCAAACTCGCCATAAGGCAACGGAAGTTTATCAGGCATGCCACCAGATTTTAATACTTTATAAAACTGATTGAATCTTTGTTTACCGCTTTCTCGCGAAGAAGCAAAAAGCAAACTGTTTCCGTCCGGATACCAATCAACTAATCTGTCGCTCATACCATGATATGTTAATCTTGTTGGCAACCCACCCATTGAAGGCATAACATAAATATCAATATTACCATTATAATTTCCACTAAAGGCAATTTGTTTTCCATCGGGAGAAAACCTTGCAAGCAGCTCAGTTCCTTTTGCGGATGTAAGTTTATTTGCGGTTCCCCCTTCTTTTGAAACAATCCACACATCACCACCATATGTAAAAGTAATATGTGTTTGGGATACATCGGGATACTGAAACATTTTTGCACTAATCTGGGCAAAGGTACTTGACGCACCGATCAATAAAAAGAATAGCGGCAGAAAGAAATAAGTTTTCATTATAAATCTCGCTTTGGTTTATTAGTGTGGATATAATTATAGCATATAAGTTAAAATACTAACTGCGGGGCAATTGTTTGTTGTTCGATTGTTGAATGGCTAAATATCGTTATTAGTGGATCAAATAATAAAGTATAGTTTTTATTAAATAACATCCAAATAGATACCTTCTCAAAAACATCTTCCGATGAAATTGTTTATTAAATTTTTCTGCTTGGACATCTGAAATTTAATTATCGTTAAAACTTAATTGTTTGAAGAGGTAAGATAATAATAGCGGAATATCTGGTTCTTTCTTGATTCTCATTAAACCGAGCAGATGCCATAACCCCAAAGCTATTTTCAATTAAAAAGCTAAAGGCAAGAAATCCTTCATAAACATTTTCTGGATTTCTATAAGAACCAGTTCTAAATTCAAAGATATCTACGGGATGAATTACAATCCCGGCACTTCCAGAAACGTTTTTATTTACCTCATCGTTTTTTGCGAAATCTATTTCACCAAATACTTGTAATGCACTATTTAATAAAAATATTCCCAACCCAACTGTGTAATTCCTCGTATAATCAAGACTATCAATCTCTGGCTCTCCTAAGTTCCTCACAACAAAACCAATACTAACGAATTTTGCGGAACGAAAAATTATACTGGCATCAATATTAAAGACACTTTTAGAATAACTTGGATAACTTGCTTCAACAATTTTATTAGAGGTTGCTATTGCTAAAAACTCTCCGCCTAACAACAGATTAACAGCATAATTTTGCAACCTGATATTATTATAGCTATAAATGTCTTGATAGGACAGCCCCAGATTGCCCATACTAAGCGAAGCAAATGAATTTCCCTGGAGATCAGTCCCCACAAAGTCGTATCCAAACAAAAAACCATCATCACCTTGTTTGATACTTAATCCTGCTGGATTAACAATATTAGCAGTTAATCCAGTTGTTTCAGTTATAAAAAATATTCTATTTAACTGGGACAACCTTTGAATTTCCGTCTGAGCGCAAAGTACGCTTGCAAATAAAAAAAGAAAATATATGATTTGCTTGTTTATGTTATTAAAAAATCTCTTTAATAAAATTCAATGAAACAAGGTTATAATCTTCATCACAGAACAGATAATGTAAATCATAAGATAACCCTAATCTCCAGTTAGTAAATAGAAAGTCGATTCCAACCTTAGTTCCAACTCCAAAATTGAAACTGGTTTCGGTTTTCGAAAAGTTTTGTGATGGAAACGAAGGATAAGTTAATTCTAACTTTTTGTAAATAATATTTGCTTCTAAGAACGGGGAAATATAAAATTCAAAAAACGATGCCTCTTGAGGGTAAACGGAAATGGATGCTCCACCAGCTATTGAAGTTATAAGTGCGCCACCTTTAACAGCGACTGCTATTGGCGAATTAATTATTATATCCTGATTTATTGGAAAATAATTAATACCAATCATTCCTATTCCACTAAGGTAAAAGCCTTTTGACTCACTTAATAAAAATCTGTTATTAAATTCTACACCGTAACCCGGCTTGAAGTCATCACCAAATCCTGGAGAAAGATCTAAAGAAATAACATCTAAGCGAGGATTAACTTTGCTTCTACCCATTGAAACGTTTGAGTACTGATCGATTAAGGAAGTTTCACCTTAGCCAACTTTGCCTGTGTATACAATACTGCGTAAATTTTCTTTTTTTAATGTTAGTCTTCCAATTTTTGTATCCACTGAAAGATTATCGGAATCTTCATAATAAATATTACCTTCAAGTTTAGTTCCATTCGTTAAGTAGCTTTTTCTAACGCTTTGCTTTGGTTAAAGGAAACCCAAACACAACAGAAAATCTTGTTCGCTCTCCGGCATCATTAAATCTTGTGGCTGCTGTAATACGGATGGCATTTTTAACCAGAAAGCTGGCAGAAACAAAGGCTTCATATTTTAAATCAATAAGCTTGGGGACGCTATTTCTTAAATCCAGAATATTATTTGGGTTTAATATTACACCACCTCTAAATTCCAAAAGATTTAATGGTGATATAACCAAACCAACAGTGCCAGCCAAATCGTTAATTTTTGAATTATCTATAAAGTCAACATCAGCATAGAGATTTAATGTTTGATCAAAAAACATAAGAGAGATGCCAGCAGTATAATTCCTTAAATAATTTAAACTGTCCAATTTCGCTTCACTTAGATTTCTGGCAAGCAGACCGACACTTAAGAAACTAGCCGGTCTTAGAATTATTCCCGCATCTAAATTGAACAAATTTAAATCGTATGAAGGATATTTAGCAATTGTATATCTGTTGGAGGTTCCTATCGATACATATTCATTTCCTATGGATAGATTAATCGAGTAGTTAAGCAGCCTGACATTATTGATGTTGTAAACATCTTGGTATGATATGCCAAAATTATCCGTGCTAAGAAACACGGATGAATTACCTTGACTACTAAACTCATCAAAATCATATCCTATTATCACACCACCGTTGTTTTTTCTCATACCCATTCCAGCCGGATTAAAGCTGGTTGCAGCCATACTTGCCGTTTCTGAGACAAAGAATATCTTTTGCAATTCAGTAAGGCGCTTTATGTCTTGCTGAGCATAAAGAACATTAGATAAGATAAATATTACTATTAAAATAAAATTTTTCATCTTCTTTAAAATAATTTCTTAGTAAATGTTAATGAAACCTGGTTAAAACCATCATTTCCAAAGATTGTGTGCACATTATATTGTAAACCAACCCTAAAGGAGTCAAATAAAAATTCCACACCAAATCTGGTACCGATACCGAACTTAAACTCAGTTTTAGTTTCTTTAGTATCAAACTGTGGATACGACGGATATATTTGCTCTAAGGATGTATAAACAACATGAGCTTCAAGAATTGGAGCAACATAAAAATCATAAAAGGAGGAGGTTTGAGGATAAATATTTAATTGTCCGCCAATGCCAACTGTGGTTACAAAAGCACCGCCCTTTAAGTCAACTGAGAGCGAAGGATTTTGACTAACTATATTATCCTTATTTAATCCAAAATAATTTAAGGATAAACCACCCACCGCACTTAAGTTCATACCCTCAAATTGCGCTAAGTTAAATCTACTTTGATAGCCTATGCCTAGTCCAGATCCGTAGTCAGAACCAAAGCTTGAGGCATATCCTAGTTCAATGACATCATATCGTGGTAAAATGTATCTTTTATTTATGTCAAGCTGTGAGTATTGTTCTGCTAATGTTGTTTCGCTAATTCCGGTTTTACCGGTGTATTCAATAGAGCGCAATTTAGTTTTTGGCAAAGTTAATCGACCAACTTCTGTATCCAAAGTTAAGTTCTTTGAATCCTCAAAGTATATGTTTCCTTCGAACTTTGTTCCATCATTCAAATAAACATTAACCACATCACCGCGTTCAGCGTATTCACTTGAGATATATTCTATCTTTAAAAGATCAAACTTAGGTATTGTCAAATTTCCAGATTCTGTTTGTAGCATAATCATATCCAGGCTTTTTGCCAGGAGTAGCCCGGAGACAACTTTGCCGTTTTTCAAATAAACTACAACTGGATCATTTATTACAAACCTTAATGCTTTTTGAGAATTATCATCCGTCATATTAGATTCTTCTATCTCACCCTTTCTGCTAAGCTTAATAAAAGGGTTATACGAAATGCTTTCAATATTTTGTCTATCAATTTTCAGCTGACCTAATTCAGAATCTAGTAAAATATAGTCTGCTTTTTCTTCAATTATTCTTCCTACAATCACTTTATCGCTTTTTAATACGATATTAACTTCTTGTGCAAGCGCACTTATTGAAAAAGCAAAAGTTAAAACTAATGCGATTATTATATTTTTACTTAACATTTCTAGATTTCTCCTTAAAAAAAATTATTGCACAAAGAAACTATTTATTAAACTATAAGCATTTATTTGGGCCGGGATTGGTGATCCATCACCAAAGTCTACTATTCCTTTACTATAAACACCAACCCACCAGTAGTATACCCGAGATGAATTTAATGTTGGGCCAGTATAGTTAATCTCTAATTGTTTTGTTTTACCTGAAGACCAAATGACGTCTGAAAAAGGTGCGTTACCTACAAAAACAACATAATCAACTGCATTCGCAACACCTTCCCACTGAAATAATTGTGGACTTCCGAATATTGAATTATCGGAAGGGCTTATCAATGCCGGACTTGATAATATTAAATCACTGCCTGGTTTAGAAGGTAAACTGACCTTTTGCCCTTTATCAACAGCTAATACCTTATAATAGTATTTTTGATTTATAGTAGTAAGCTGATCTGAATAAACTGCTATGGCTGTTGAGTCAATAAATGTACTTGGATTAGGAACAAATGCTGAATCAGCACCACGGTAAATTAAATAATTCTTTAAATCACCTATGACAGGCGGAACCCAACTTAGTGTAAATTGCTTAATTCCTTGCCCTGGATTATTTTGCCCAGAGACATTTAATCTGCTGGGTGGTTGAGGCGGTGAAGTATTAAGAGGTTGAACCTCGATAATGTCTGTTGATTTGCTTTCATTCCCTGCATTATCTATAGCAGTCAGATAATAATAATATGTTGAGTCATAGTCTAAAAAACGGTCAACATATTCATTTGCATTGGTTCTTATTTCAACAAGTAATTTAAATGAGGTAGTATTTTCAATTGATCTATATAGGCGATATCCTTTAAGATCAGGTTCGATATTTTTTTCCCATCTAAAATAAGCCTGCCCATCACCACCACCCAATAAAGTAAAGAATTTTGGAGTTTCAGGCGGAAAAACATCTGCAGGTGCTGTTATTTCAGAGCAACCGAAAAATGATAATGTTACAAAACTCAAGAGTAAAAGAATTGAAATCTTTAAACTCTCGGTTTTATTTTCATTATTCCTGTCTTTTATTGTTTTATTCATTTTGATTTATTCTATTTATTTGAGTGAATATCGTTATAATTTTTTTTGTTAACATATTTATTGCAAGTTATTTAATAACTTCAACAATAAGAACTCCGTTTTTAATATTTAACCCCATAATTGGAACCACAACCTGAAGCTGTGATGAATCTGCCATCACAGTCAAATTAGTAACATTTAATATTTGTTTATCGGAAATTATCTGCCCCTCATTTTTCTTATCAGTTGAAAGGATAATCTTTCCATTTTCTGGATTTATAAGATTTATCATTCATATATCTTTTTCTCTTACAAAATTAATGAAGTATTGATTAACTTCTTCAAAATTTTTCTTTCACGAAAGAGTTTTTCCTGTTTTATTATTTTTTGGCACTTGAAGATCTTTTTTTCCTTCACTAGTATTATTATAAAACCTTTGTGTTGGATAAGCAAAATCAATATCGTCACATTGCGCAAATTTTTCTAAAATATCTTCCCATATTTTTTCTTCGATTAATCTTCTTTCTTTTGGATTGCACATATATCTTCTGCCATTGGTAGCGTACTTTTAAATCCACAATTCTGTTAATAAGTAACTTTTTAAGAAGCCGCTGGATTACCAGTATTAAAATACTGATGATAACTGATACTAAAATCTTGTATTGAAGATCCGGAGAAAGACCTAAATTATTTTCTAAAAATTTTTGCATAAAATCTATTTCAGTATATGCTTTTTAATTTGAAGCAATAAAAAATTATTTTTTAAGAATAACTTCATATAAATCTTGTCTTCTATCAAACCAATTAAGTGTACTGCCTTGTGATCGATGTCTTTTTAACAACTCCAAATCAATATCGTGAATTACCACTGTTTCAACATTCGGTGTACATTCAGCAGCAATTGCATCGCGGGAGAACATAAAATCTGATGGAGTATAAATACCAGATTGAGCATATTGAATATCCATATTTTCAACAAATGGAAGATTACCAACATTACCAGCCATCACGGAATAAACTCCATTTTCTATACATCTTGCCTGAACGCACTGACGCACTCTTAAATAACCATAACGTTCATCCGTACAGAATGGTACGAAAATTATTTCTGCTCCTTTTGCAACAGCGATTCTGCTCAACTCGGGAAATTCAACATCATAACAAATTTGTATATTTATTTTGCCGCGATCTGTATCAAATACTTCAATCTTATTTCCAGGTTTAATTCCCCACCATCTTCTTTCGTTTGGGGTGATGTGAATTTTATACTGCTTTTCCATCGTTCCATCTCGCCTAAATAAGTAAGCGATGTTGAACAAATCATCATCTTCTTTTGTGAAGTGTGAGCCGCCAATAATATTAATATTGTATTTTATGGATAACTTATTAAATAACTCAAGGTATTGCGGAGTATATTCTGCAAGATGCCTGACGGCAACTCCTGGTCTTTCATTTGGAAGAAATGATAATAATTGAAGTGTGAATATTTCGGGGAAAACAACAAAGTCACTTTTATAACCGGATGCAACGTCAGTAAAGTATTCACATTGTGTAGCAAATTCTTCAAAACTTTTGATGGGCCGAAGCATATACTGAACAGCGCAAATTCTAGCTTTTTTAGATGTTACATTTTTTTTGCCTATAGGCGGGATATAATCAATGTTAGACCATTCAAGTAAAGTTGCAAAACCTGCTGACTCCTGATCGCTATTCATATAGGAGGGAATTATTCTTTTTAGAACAAATCCATTTGCTAACTGAGCAGTAAGTACGGGATCTACAATCTCCTTGTTCATAACTCTTTCAACATACTCTCTTGCAGTCATTTTCTTTTGATGTTTTAAATAGTTTGGTATACGTCCGCCAATTACGATATTCTTAAGATTATATTTTTTAACAATCTCCTTCCGGGCTTCATAAAGTCTTCTCGCAAGCTTCATAGAGCGAAAATCGGGATGAACCATTATTTCAATTCCATAAAGTGTTTCAGCATCCGGATCGTGGTTTGTTATATATCCCAAATCACTTAATGTTTGCCAGTTATCACTATCAGCATATAAATCAAAATCAATAATTAAACTACTTGATGATGCTACTAACTTTTTATTTATCTCAATACAGATTTGCCCTTCGGGAAAAATTTTTAACTGGCTTTCAATCTGATCTTTTTTCCAGGTATGCATTCCTGGGAAACATAATTTTTGTAATTCAATCAGTACGTCATAATCATTTATTTCTAACTGTCTGATTTTTATTTTTTTTTCAAGTGTTTTAAGATCGATTTTTTTCATAAATCTCCTATGTATAGTTTGGACTAAAACAACTTTAAACAGGCACTAAAAATATTTTAAATAACGAAGCTACTTGACCCAATCACATATCAGATCAACTGCCTCAATAATTTGAGAGCAATTAGTGTTTAAGAAATCATCATCAGGAACTTTGTAAGGGGGCAACATTTCTGCTGCGGCCAATGCTCTTGCACCATCAAAATCAACATATGCAAGACGAGCCGTTAATTCAGTTTCCGGTCTTCCAAAAACACTACCAGGAAGCAAAGCAACACCAGTATCTTCCAAAAGTTTTTGTACAAGTTGTGAACTATTTGTAACACCAAGCTTTTTAAGCTTGGAAGCATATTTATTAAAATTGCAAAACAAATAAAATCCGCCTTCAGGTTTAGGCGCACTGATGCCGGCCCGATCTAATTTTTTATGGATTGATAAACCCAATGATTGTAAAACTCTTCGTGCATTATTAAGATATCTTTCAATGCTTATTCCTCCCCGGAATGCAGAGACCGCAGCATATTGAATAGGAGCACTGGTTGAGGTAAAGGTTTCACTGGCCATAGCCGACATCGCTTCAAGCAGCCAATTTAGTGAAGAAGGAAAAGTAAATGTGCCCAACCGCCAACCACCTGCGCCGCACCACTTGCTTAAACCGCCGGAGATTATAGTGCCCTCGGGATAAAATTTAGCAATGGAAATATGCTTGCCATCAAAGGTAAGTTCACCATAAATTTCATCCGAAAGCAAAATGATACGATATTTTTTTGCAACCTGCGCCAATTCTTTTAACTCGTTTACCGAGTAAGTCGCCCCTGTTGGATTTGAGGGATAATTAAGTATTACTATCCTTGGTTTGTCCGGATCTCGTTTGCAAAGATTTTCTAAATCCTGCGGCGCTATTCGCCATTTATTTTTTTCGGTTGTGTCTAACCATTCAACATTTCTTCCTATAAATTTTGCCTGCGGTGCATAAGAAACCCAGCTAGGTGTTGGAATAACGAGATCACCGTAATAGACAAATTGAAGAAGAAACATTAGCTCTTTTGAACCAGGCCCAATTAGTACGTTTTCTGCATTACGCCGGATGTTATTTCTACGGGAGTGATAATCTGCAACGGCATTTCTTAATTCTGGCAAACCCTTAACCGGTAAATAGTTTTTTTGATGTGCATTTACTTTTAATTCATCAACCACCATTTGAGGAACAGGAAACGGAGATTGCCCGAGTCCCAACTTATAAACTTTTCTACCTTCGCTTATTAACTTGTTAGAAACTTCATTTATTAACAGAGTTGCAGATAGGGGGGCGCCCCGAACATTCAGGTTTAAGCTGATATCAAAATAGTTTTTGCCGTTATTATTAATTTTACTCAAAATCACTTTCTATTTCTGCAGGAGTTAAAATTTCATTTAGTTCATCCGTAAAGAAAAACTTCTCTTCATCAAATGCAGGTTTAAGATCAGTATACCAAATTGCATCTTCATCAAATTTAGCAAAAAATGGGCGTGCTGCCCAATTAGGATTTCTTCCTTGAATCATTCTGAATACCATTACTTTTTCATCTTTAACATCTGCAACGCCAAGTATCTGAACTTTACCCGGCAGACAAGACATACTGGGCCCACGTAAAGTTCTGCAAATACCGCTAACGGATTGATAAGCCTCTCTAAAAATTTTCCAGGCTTCAATAAGCGGAATAGAAAAATAATGCTGAGCGCCGGTATTTCTTGCAACAAACATGTAATAAGGAATGCATCCTAAAGCAACTTGCTTTTTCAACATATCAGCCCAAACTTTAGAGGAATCATTTATGTGCTTAAGTACAGGTGATTGCGTTCTTATTACAGCACCCGTATCCAAAATATTTTTTATCGCGTCAGCAACGGCATCGGTACTAAGCTCAACTGGATGATTGAAGTGTGCCATTAACGCAACATGTTTTCCTTTACGTTTAACGTCTTTAAACAATCGTAGTAAATCCTCAGCGTCATCATCCGTTGTAAACCGATAAGGCCAGTAACCAAGTGCTTTTGTACCTATTCTTATGTTGCTGAGATTAGGAATCTCCGCTTCTAATAATGGGCGAATATAGGTTTCAAGATGTTTTGTTTTCATTATCAAAGGATCGCCGCCAGTGAATAATACGTCGGTAACTTCAGTATGCTCTTTGACATATTTAACAAGAAGCTCAGCCTCTTTTGATGCAAACTTTAAATCTTCCATTCCAACAAACTGTGGCCAGCGGAAACAAAAGGTACAATAAGCATGACACGTTTGTCCCTGACTCGGAAAAAACAATAAGGTTTGGCGATACTTGTGCTGCATGCCAAAAAGTTTTTCTCCTTCAATCATCGGAACATTGTGTTCAAGCTGTCCGGCAGGATGCGGATTTAGTGTAAGCCTTATTTTATTTGCCGCTTCTTTAATTGCTGCCTTATCTGCACCACTTTTAATAACAGACTTCATTTCCTGATAATGTGCGGGTATGAGCATATCCTTTTGCGGAAATGTTAGTTTGAACATCGGATCATCAGGAACATTATTCCAATCAATAAGATTATCTACAACATAATTATTGGTTTTGAATGGAAGAACAGAACCCACAATTTCAATAGCCTCAATAATTTCTGAAGATATTGATTGTATCTGGGGGATGTTTCTGAAGTTGTGAAGCAAGAATGAACCGTACTTCATAGGTCATCTCCTTTCTGATTTGCGGGTTGTTTGTAGATCGTCTTAAGTGGGATATTTTTCTTGTATGTCATTCCCACGAAAGTGGGAATCTATTTTATTAAAAGATTTTAGATTACCGTTTTCACGGTAATGACAAAAGATAAAACTACAAATCAACCACGTTTGAGATATCAATTTTATTGCAAGATAAGGATTTTTATTAGAAAATCAAGTCTAAATAAGATTTTCTACAAACCACTTATGGAGAGGAAGCATTTCTTTAAATATCTTATAAGAAAAAGTAACCGGATCATTTTTGGTTAATTCGTTAAAGTTTTTGCTTTCATAGGAAACGTATAATCCGCTGTGTAAAAGCAGTTCGTTGTATTTGTAGTCCGGATCAAATCCGCGGGGAGTTTTCTTATATGTTTTTCCACCAAGTTGATATTTTTTGTTCTTCAGAAGTTTGTTTATTAGATCATTTAATTCCTTTCCTTTTAGAGGATCGGAAACAATTTCACGATATTTTTTGAGTTGATCCTTTGTGAATTGATACATTCCGGCACCAAGAAAAAAAAGTTTTGGTTCGATATGAAAATAAAGTCCGGAACACTCCATTTTCTTTCCACTTCCTTCCCAAAAGTACAGACCAAGATTTGTTTTGAATGGCGCTTTGTTTTTACTAAATCTAACATCGCGATAGAGACGAAAGATTGATTTATCTATTTTAGGAATAGCATAAATGTTTGGAGATATTTGAGAAAGTTTTTCACCAAGATCAATTACAAACTGAACTGCGGGCTGCAGCAATTCTAAATCATATCTTACACGATTTTTTTCAAACCATTCTTTGTTATTGTTTTTAGAAAGCGCAGTTAAAAATTTTATTGTTGATTGCGGAAAAATAATTTCATTTTTCAATGTAACTCCGTCTGATGTAAACTATTTTTTTTGAAACTATTGTATTGTCCGTTGAAGCGGTTAAAATGTAAACACCGCTGGCAATTGAATTTCTAATTTTTTGTGGGTCAATCTCCCGGGTATAAAATCCGCCTACAAAAAAATCATCAACAATTGTTGCAACTTCATTTCCAAGAATATCAAAAAGCTTAATTAATACTCTGCTGGGAATATCTCGACTAGGTGTATTTACAGCAAACACGAAATTGGTTTTATTAGAAAATGGATTTGGATAATTTTGCGAAAGATAAACCTCTGTTTTTTCGGGCGCATACTTTTTATAGGAAGTATATTTTAATAGAACACCGTCTTGTCCGCAAGCAAAGCCCGTATATTTATCAACAAACTGAAG
This sequence comes from Ignavibacteriales bacterium, assembly GCA_038214015.1. GTDB lineage: Bacteria > Bacteroidota > Ignavibacteria > Ignavibacteriales > Ignavibacteriaceae > IGN3. The sequence goes on from JBBQSH010000073.1 coordinate 13,126, forward strand.
ATCATAAACAATTGTGCTATCAAAAGGAAATTCCTCAATCCAGGTTTTGCCGCTATCATTGGTGCTTAAAAATTTGTAACCAGCAGCAGACCAGCCTTCTTTATCATCTAGAAAATCGATTGCAAATGATATTCCGAAAAACGGCAGATCAGTAAAACTCCAGCTTATACCCGCATCAGTTGTTTTAATGATTCCAATAGGATAGAGTAATTCAGGATCACCGGATAATGAGATAGCGTTTAACGAATCAACAATATACACATCATAAATTTGGTCGGGACTTAGTCCAATTGATGTCCAATTATTTCCGCCATCTGTGGTTCTCCAAACAACGCCAGCAATATCAACTCTTCCGCCGCATGCGTATCCGAATGTTTTACTGTAAAAAGAAAATTTATTTATTGGTAAAGTTGAAACACCGCCCGGCTCAATGAATGCGTTTTTCCAGGTCACTCCGCCGTTAGTAGTTTTTTTAATTCCATTGCCCCCGATGAATCCCACATTTTCATCAAGAAAAAATATTGTAGAAAAAATTTCGTTTTGAAAAAAAACAGAATCTTTAAGCCAAATATTACCACCATTTGTTGTTGTTAGAATGGAAGTTCCAAACGGAGGTTCGGAAGGATAAGTTATTGCCCAGCCGCGATTCGGGTTTATAAAAAATATATCAACAATGGGAGTTGTTACTGTGCTGTTTTGAATGTTCCAGTTATTTCCGGAATCTGTTGTGTTAATTATTTTACCGCCAAGACTAACAGCCCAGCCATTGTTTTGATCAGCAAAATAAAGCCTTCTTAATGTTTCATTCGTTGGTGATTTAAGTTTAGTCCAGCCATCAGGTTCCGGTACCTGTGCAATAACCTGGGTAGTAAAGACAATTAATATAATTGCAGAAATCAAAATATTTAATCGTATTATCAACAAATAAAATCAAAGTTTAATTATTATGTTTTTGTCTATAACAAATTAAGAGCATTCAGGTTAAAACTAAAGGAAAGAACCAATGATTTAAAAAAACTTAACAACCATAACTTAATTGTATAGTCTTTAGAACAACGTTATTCTGTCATCGACAGATATTTTGCCAGTATGTTTGCAAACCAAGTTCATTCCAAACAGAACTTTATTATTAACTGTTCTATATTTTGAAAGAGTTTTTAACGGCTCAACGTTTCTTTCTGCTGTGTCTTGATTTGTTGTTGTGATTACACATCTTGCACAGGGTTTAACAGCTTTAAAAGATAAACTTCCGATTTTAAAGTCTTTCCAGTTATCTTCTTCATAGGGTGTGCCGCCGGTAAATACAAAGTTTGTTCTAAAACGATTCATCGGAATTGGATTGTCTAATCTCACATTTAAATCATCTAATGATGATTGCCCGATAATCAAAAAAGGATATGCATCAGCAAAACTTACTATATGTTCTTCGTTTATATACTTCTTTTCAACAATTCTTTTTTCATCATTGGGCATATAGACAAGTGAGCATTTATTACCAATAGCATTAGAAAACCAATCATCAAAATCCTTACCGAGTTTAACTGCTGTGCAAACATCATCCCAAATAGTAACAGAAATATTTTCTTTAGAATCAGATTCAAATGGAAGAATCGTTTGGGAGTCATTTTGTGTATTTAAAACCTTAAAACCATTTTGACCAAACGACAATTTTAAAAATGCCAACTGAGGAAAGTCACGTTGAGTCATAAACGTATCATTCTCATCAACGAGTAAAAAACGTCTATCATATTTTAGTCCGCGTTCTTCTGCAATTGCCGAATCAACGCTTGTTCCGCCAAGCGATTTTACGGGATAGATAAATATTTCTGAAAGCTTTAGCATAAAAATTATTTTTCTTTTAGTGTGATAATTACAATTTCTGGAGTTGAATTATATCGAACCGGTGCAAGCGACATTCCCAAGCCGCCGCAAACAATAGCAAGCATATCATTAAAATAAAAATCTCCCTTAACATATCTTGTTTCAATCAAGGTAGGTGTAAGCTGAACAAATGGAAAAACCAAAGTTATTTGTCCACCGTGAGTATGACCCGCAAGAAAAAGATCATAATTATTTTTCACTGCACCATCGATCAAAAACTGCTGCGGCTGATGAGTAAGAAATATTTTAAATTCTGCTTTGTTTGATGAGGCAACGTTTTGAAGTGTTGTTTCAGAAATATCGGAAACATAAGTGTTTGTAATAAAAGCAATTCCAATTCTTGAAGAATCAATTTCAATAAAACGTAATTCATTATCTGGCATTTGAACGTTGTATTGATTTAATGCTTGGGTAATTTCGCGAAGACTTTTAACATAGTCCTGTCTGTATGCCCAGTTATCATGATCTCCAACACAGGAAAATGTTCCGTGTGATGATTTTATTTTTCCAATGTATTTGGCAGCAGTTTCAATGTAATCAGGAGATGAGGTAATAACGTCTCCTGCAATTAAAACGATATCGGGATTCTGTTCATTTATCTTATCAACATAAAGGGTTAATCTTTTTTCATCGGTATATCTATCGGCTTGAATATCAGAAATAAATGCAATCTTAAATCCCTCAAATTCTTTGGGAAGATTATTCTTTTTGTAATCAATACTTCTGACTTCAACAGTATTATAATCGTATATAATTCTTGCTGGAATATAAACGGCGAAAAAAACAGTAAGAGCTAA
>JBBQSH010000074.1:0-15699 GCA_038214015.1 Ignavibacteriales bacterium
TTAAAAATCAAATCTCTGTAAGTACATATATAACAATGAATTATAGGAAACCATCTTCGTTGTAAATTTCATTTTTCCAGCTTTGTAATCAGCAGGTCGCGGGTTCGAGTCCCATAGCCAGCTCTTGAAGACCCTCAAAACAATAGTTTTGGGGGTTTTTTATTACATTCCCATATGAAAAATGAAATTACTTTAAATCCTATCGGTTTTCTTCGGTCTGAACTTAAGCAACGTTATGAAACGCCAAGACAGGGAATTTTGGCTAAAGATACTAAAGCTGTTATTCATCTTAATCCAAAACAAAATTTTGAGCAGGCTGTAAAAGATTTAAATGGATTTGACAGGATATGGATTATTTATCAATTCCATCTAAATAAAAACTGGAAGCCATTGGTAACCCCACCTAGACATACACGAAAAAAAGTTGGTGTGTTTGCAACACGCGCACCTTACAGACCTAACCATATTGGATTAAGCTGCGTAAGACTTGATAAAGTTGATGGGTTAAAAATATTTATTTTCGAATCGGACATCCTTGATGGCTCACCAATAATCGATATCAAACCTTATTTGCCTTATTCTGATTCATTTCCCGATGCAAAGACGGGTTGGGTAAAAAGCGACCTGGAGAATATTTATGAAGTTATCCTGGAGGAAAAAGTAAAAAAGATTGCTGATAAGTTATTGGTTAAAGAGGATGTAAATTTAATAAGTTATGCTCGTGTGCAACTTGAGTTTTATCCAGCAGATACGGCAAGAAAAAGGATTACACATTCAACAAAAAAATTAAGTACGGAAAATCAATTTGTGTTGGCTTATCAACACTGGAGAATCAATTACTCTGTAGATGAAAAAAATAAAAAAGTTTTTATAACAAGTATTACCACAGAAAGAGTTAATCCTACATGAAAAATTTATTTTACTTCATAGTCTTAATAATAGTCATTGCAGCAACAAGCTTTTCACAATCAGAAAACAAACCCAAAACTTTGTTAATACGTTGCGATGATCTTGGAATGTCTCACTCCGTAAATATCGCATTCAAGGAATTAATGGAATCAGGGTTAAAAATTTCAGCATCAGTAATGTTTCCTTGTGCCTGGTACCAGGAAGCTGTTGATATTCTTAAACAACATCCTGAAATAAGTGTTGGTATTCATTTAACATTAAATGCTGAATGGAAAAATTATCGATGGGGACCAATTACCGGCAGAGATAAAGTTCCATCCCTTGTTGATAAAGATGGCTACTTCTTTCCATCCCGCGCTGCATTTTTTGCAAACAATCCAAAGTCAGAAGAAATTGAAATTGAATTACGTGCACAGATTGAAAGAGCATTAAATTCCGGAATAAAAATTTCTTATATGGATTATCATATGGGAACTGCTGTTGATAAACCCGAGCACAGGGCGATTGTTGAAAAACTTGCTAAGGAATATGGTCTTGCTATTTCCCGTTATTTCGGCGAGGTAGATGTTGAAAGTATGTATACTGTTGATATCGATAAAAAGCAAGAATATTTAATTGATTTACTCAGTAAACTAGATGTAGAAAAAACTAATTTGCTTGTCTGCCACATCGGTAAAGATCAACCAGAGTTGCAAGCAATGATTGATATGAATTCTTTTGGATTAAGCGAAATGAGTAAACATCGCGAAGCTGAATTGAATGCTCTTCTTTCTGCAACTAAAGAAAAAGTTTTTGAAAAAAATAATATTAAGCTCATAAATTACAATGATCTTATAAATGAAATCGGTTTAGCTAAAATGAAATCACCTTTAGAATCAGGTTATTAAATTTTCAAAAAAAATAATTTGTATTTATTAACAATTTACTAAAACACAATTTTAAATTAAGTTTGAAGTAAACTCATTCCTCCTTCTGTTATCATCTTTACTGCTGATAACTTGAACTCTTTGTCGTACGTTCTTCTTTTTTCTGACATTTTTAGCTCCTATATCTTTTTACTTTTTGTTAAATATAGTTGTTTTTCTTCTTATCTACTATTTGGGGGTAGGATCATTTGGCTCAATGGGTAATTGCTGCTGCGTTTATAGCATACATAGTTAGTGTTGTTTATTTATTTAATGATAATTTTAAAGTACCGCCTCGAGAGTTGGTTTCCGGAAAGAGTTTAGAAGCGATGAAGGAGTAAGAGTAAGTGTGTTTAAAAAAAAAGACTGTCTCTAAAATTTAAATTTATGTGTCATTCCCCTGAAAACGGGAATTCAAAACACATTAAGCAAAATAGATTCCCACTTTCGCGGGAATGACAATTCTGTATTTTTAACTTTTGAGACAGCCTCATTATGGTTCGGTTATAAAAACTAATGTTTTCTGGTGTACTTAATCTCCATCGTTTTAGTTTCGCCTGCACCCATATCAACATACATTTCAAAAGTTGAATGATTCTTATCAATTATTTTTACTACATTTCTCACATCAACTTTTTGTCCGCTTGGCACAACCATTTTACCTTTATAAGTTAATGAATTTGAACTTTTATCATAAGTGCCTTCAGTTATCATCATACCCGTGCCCAGATTATCAATCCAAAGATTCTGGAAAACTTTTAAAGCATTATCATACCCGGTCAGGTCCATTCCATTAAATGGCATACCCATCATAACACCGGAGTAATGACCAATTATATATCTTCCATCCATAACGGATTCATACTTGGTTGTTCCTGTCGTAGTTTGAGGTGGTTGTGATGGATCCATCCACATAGTTATGTCGCCTTCCCATTCGCCAACCATATCCATTAGCATTTGATGTTCTGGACCAGGGGTCATATACGTTTGCCATTCTTTCATCATTACTTCCTGGTCAGCATCCTGCGCAAAAGTTATAAAAGAAAAAAGTAAAATAAGAACAAAAGAAAACCTAAACAGAGATTTCATACTGCCTCCTCATGAAATTGATTAATGATTTTATTTAACAGCAAGAATTTTAAAGTATATATTAGTTATTCGTTAGAAACTTAATCCGAATAATTTAAATTGTCAATAGGCAACCGACATTTAACATCATATTATAAAATATTTTGTTAAACAAGTAATCCGTAATACCTGCACTTATCGATAAAGCCGAGAGAAAATGCTGGGTGAAGTGAGTAATAATTAATTCAAGTGATTTTCTAAACCATCTATCATTTTATAATTACCGCTCGTCATCACTTTTGTTCTTTACAATTATTGAAGCTGCTTATTTGTAAAAATTTTAAACCTTTTACTTTATCACACCGACATTTATCTGTTATTTAAATTAATAATTAAAACTATTCTTGTTTTTAATCACTTTAACTCCTTCTTACAATTATATTAATCCGCTCATACCAACTTAATAGCCAGGGGGCACTCTAATTATTATGTTAGCATCGAAATCAAAATTATTTTCATTTAAAAAGGAGCAGGCAATGAAAACTTTAATAGTTGCACTATTTGCACTTGTTTTAATTCCGATTACATCGGTACAATCGGAACAATTTCCAGAAGAGAAAAAAACCGCTATTGTCGATAACCTTACTGTTGGGATTGAATCCGACAACTATGGTCTTCGCACAAGTTCAGCAGATGTTTTATTTGATTTGATTCATGATGCCTATCTTAAAAGTGATGACGCATCTAAAGCAATGATACCCTTATTAGTTATGCTTGAGAAAGGTCAAACTGATGAAGAGCGAATTTCTGCCGCATTGGCATTATTTAATCTTGGTAACAATATCGGCATATATCGCTTAAGAGGAGTCGCAAAGTTTGACGATAACGAAAGAGTGAGCAAAATTTGCAAAAACTTATACTACAGTTATCATAAATTAAATGGTACTGAATATCTTATAGATATTTAATTATAGTTAAACCGTATGTGTTATCTCTTCTAAGGGCAGGTTAAGAATTAATATTATTATCCTGCCCATAATAATTTTATCACCTGATAAAAATACTTCTCTTCATAAATATCACCATCTGCACAATATCTAATTTGATTAATTTTTTTGATAGTATTTCAATATCCTCCTATTCTTTTATATTTTTGCTTAGACATTTAATAGGGAAATAAAATGAAATATAGAAAACTTGGTAAATCTGATGTAGAAGTTTCAGAGATTAGTCTCGGATGCTGGACGATGGGCGGACTCAATTGGGTAAACGGTACACCGAACGGATGGGCTAATGTTGATGAAAAAGAAATTTCTGATGCAATCAATTATGCAATCGATCACGGTGTAAACCATTTTGATAATGCAGACGTTTATGGCAATGGCAGAGCAGAAAGAATGCTTGCTCGAATTCTTGGCAACCGTACAAATAATTATATAATTGCAACAAAAATTGGCTGGTTTCCGGGTACTGCGGAGCATGCTTATGAACCAAAGCATATTCGCCATCAATGCGAACAATCTTTAATCAATCTTAAACGGGATTATATCGATTTATATTATTTCCATCATGGGGATTTTGGAGAAAATGATAAATATCTTGATGATGCTATTGAAGTAATTTACAAACTACGTGATGAGGGTAAGATTAGATTGATTGGTCAATCTTCTTATACGCATGAAGATTTTGTAAAACTAATTCCTAAAGTAAAACCGGATGTAATCCAAAGTTTTTCCAGTGCGTTAGATGATAGATTTGTGCAGGATAATTCCCCAACTCGCCAGCTTTTAGATAAATACAATATTTCATTTGTTGCATTCGGTCCATTGTCACAGGGCTTATTACTTGGTAAATATCATCAAGGCAATCCACCGCAATTTGATGCGGGAGATCATCGAGCAAATGCCGAGAGATTTAAACCTGAAAATCTTGCAAAGCTTGAACCAAAGATTGAAAAACTTAAAAACAAATTTGGACCATCTAATCAAGAACTTTCACGCGCTGCTCTGCAATATCTTTTATTTTACCAACAAGTTGGAGCAGTAATTCCAGGATTTAGAAATCTTGATCAGGTTAAATCTAATTTGAGTGGAGTGGATAATCCGCTTACCTTAGAAGAGTTTAATATTATTAAAGAGGTTTTTACAGACTAATATTTTATCACAAATGAATAAATACCATGAAAAATATTTTCATTTCACTGCTTCTTATATTAACATCTTTATCATTCGTTAATATTTCATCACAGCCAATGGAGCGGGGGATAAACATCATACCAAAACCAAAAAGCCTGATCGTAAATGAAGGCACCTTTAAGTTAAATGCTTCTACAAAAATATTTTATGAAAATGAAGCAAAACAAATTGCTGAATACTTAAATGAGATTATCAATCCATCAACAGGTTTTGATTTAAATCTTTATGAGTGGAATAATAAAGTTGAAGGTAATTCAATTATCATTTCTATTTCCAACACGAACAATGATTATGGAAAAGAAGGATACACTCTTGTTGTAAATAAAAACAATGTAATGATTGAGGCTGCTGAATTGAATGGTCTGTTCTATGGCATTCAAACACTTCGCCAACTTTTTCCTGTAGAAATTGAATCCAAAATATATGTTGAAAATATGGAATGGAAGATTCCTTGCGTTGTAGTTTTTGATAAGCCTGAATTTTCATGGCGTGGACTCAACCTTGATTGCTGTCGTCATTTTATGTCAAAAGAATTTGTAAAGAGATATATAGATCTTCTGGCATATCACAAATTCAATATACTTCATTGGCACTTAACAGAAGATCAGGCATGGCGAATTGAAATAAAAAAATATCCGGAATTAACAAAAAGAGGTGCTTTTAGAACTTATGATGATGGTTCTGTTTACGGCGGATTTTATACTCAAGAAGATATTAAAGAAGTTGTTGAATATGCAGCCAGTAGATTTATAAACGTTGTTCCTGAAATAGAAATGCCCGGTCATTCAACTGCTGCTATTTCTTGTTATCCTGAAATTTCCTGCACAGGCGGTCCTTTTGACGTAGGTACTCTTTGGGGAATTTATTATGACATTTATTGTGCTGGGAATGAAAAAACATTTCAGTTTTTAGAAGATGTTATCAGTGAGGTAGTTGAATTATTTCCCTATAAGTACGTCCACATTGGCGGAGACGAAGCTCCCAAGAATCGCTGGGAAAACTGTCCCAAGTGTCAGCAGAGAATTCAGACGGAAAATTTAACAGATGAACACGAACTTCAAAGCTATTTTATAAAACGAATGGAAAAGTTTATCAATTCGAAAGGAAAGCAAATTGTTGGCTGGGATGAAATTCTTGAAGGCGGTCTTGCACCTGAAGCAACAGTTCAATCTTGGCGCGGTGTTAAAGGTGCGATTGACGCTGCAAAACAAGGACACGATGTAATTGTTTCTCCAACTAGTCATTGTTATTATGATTATCCTGTTGATGTAACGGATATGCAAAAAGTTTATTTGTTTGATCCTATCCCACCTGAATTAACTGAGGACGAAAGGAAACACGTGCTTGGGAGTGAAGGAAATATGTGGAGTGAGTATGCTCCTCAAGAATTAATTGATGATAGATTATTTCCCAGAATGCTTGCACTATCAGAAGTTGTTTGGAATTATCCTGCAGAAAGAGATTTTGAAGAATTTAGAGAAAGGGTACAGAAACATTATGATAGACTTGATATGCTTGGTGTTAGTTATGGATTAGAAACAAAACCATTTGAGATGATTAAAACTTTTAATACAGACAAAAATGCCTTTGATCTGCAAATTACACAGCTTCAAAAGGACATGAATCTTTATGTTTATAGTAGACAACGTGGTCCCATCATGTCTAATCCATTGGGAGTGGAAAGATTTAATATTCAGGTTCCACAAACCGAAGAATTGGAATTTAGTTTTGCACGCAGCAAAAACAATGTTGGTAAAATCTTTAAACATAATTTTACATTTAACAAAGCAACAAGAAAAAATGTTAATCTAACTTATCCCTTTAGTGAAAAATATTCTGCTGGTGGAGTTGAGGCATTAACAGACGGAATGCGCGGCTCAGATAGTTTCCGCGGGGGGGATAAATCCTGGCAAGGTTATCAGGGTACAGATTTTGAAGCTGTGATTGATTTAGAAGAAATTACTGATATAAATAAAATGTCAATTGGATTTTTCCAGGCATCATCATCATGGGTTGTATTGCCGGAGTACATTGATTTTTTTGTTTCTGAAAATGGAAATGAGTTTACAAATGTTGGAAGAGTTGATGTCACTTCATCTATACGAAATCCCGACTGGGTACAAAAAGATTTTTCAGTAGATGTTCAGAATACTAAAGGCAGGTACTTAAAAATATTTGCAAAAAATCTTGCTGAACTTCCCCCGTGGCATCCTGAAGCAGGCGGTAAACCATGGTTGATGATTGATGAAATAATTGTTGAATAATAATAATTTAAAAAATGGACGATCTTTTTACTTGAGTTTTGAAATTCATTACGTATCCAATATGAATTGTCATTTAGACCTTAGGGAGAAATCTGAATTTTATAATTATCAGATTTCTCAGTCTCCCAAAGGGATGCCTATAGCAGAAGACTCCGTCGAAATGACTTTTGCTATGCTTACAGCAATTTCTAAAATCTAAAGCAGCATAATTAATTTATTTAAATATAAACTATGAAAACAGCAATTGTATTAGGGTCAACTGGATTAGTCGGAAATTTAATCACTCTAAAACTTCTGGAGGATAGTCGATATAATAAAGTAAAAGTATTCGTTCGAAGATCTCTTCATCTTAAACATCTAAAACTTGAAGAACACATAGTTGATTTTGATAAAATTGAATTATGGAAAGAATATTTAACTGGAGATGAACTTTATTCGGCACTAGGCACCACAATTAAAAAAGCAGGAAGCAAAGAAGTACAATACAAAATTGATTTTACTTATCAATACGAAGCTGCAAGCGCCGCTTCTAAAAATGGAGTTAAAATATATTTACTTATTTCTTCCGCGGGCGCTAATTCTAAATCAAGTAATTTTTATTTACGGATGAAGGGGAGTTTGGATGAAAAAGTTAAACTATTAAATTTTGAGCAGATTCGAATCTTCCAACCATCAATACTTGTTGGTGACAGAAATGAAAAACGATTTGGTGAATCACTAGGAATAAAAATAGCCGGAACAATTACTAAGATTATTCCGGCTCTAAAAAAATATAGACCGATTAAAGCTGCAAAAGTTGCAGAAGCTATGATAAAATCTGCAAATCAAAACATATCAGATAAAATAAAAATTTATCAACCCGATGAAATATTAGTTTCACAATTAAAATAGACAGATTCCGGATCAAGTCCGGAATGACAACACAATTAACTATTCAGAAATTACATTTTATGTTTACTGCTGAGCCAGCTTGCCAAGATTGAATCTTTTTCTATCATTCGTATCAAGATAAAGTTTTCTAAGTCTTATTGATTTTGGAGTTACCTCAACCATCTCATCATCTTCGATGTATTCTAATGCTTCTTCCAAAGAAAATATTATTGCCGGAGTTATTTTTACTGCTTTATCAGAACCGGAAGCACGCATGTTAGATAATTTTTTTCCACGCTGTACATTTACTTCTATGTCATTTTCCTTTGTATGTTCACCAATAATCTGCCCCTTGTAAACAATATCTCCAGGGTTTATAAAAAACTTACCTCTGTCTTGTAAACCATCAATTGCATAAGCAGTTGACGGACCTTCTTCCATTGATATTATGACGCCGCTTTTAACATTTCCAATTGATCCTTTAAAAAATTCATATTGATAAAATCTGTGATGCATAATAGCCTCACCCTGAGTTGCAGTTAAAACTTTGGTGCGTAAACCCATAATTCCGCGTGATGGAATATGAAACTCAATTTTATTCATACTGCCTTTATTTTCCATCTTCATCAGTTCGCCCCTGCGCTGTCCAACTAGTTCTATTACTTTTCCGGCAAATTCCGTAGGAACATCAACTACCATAACTTCAATTGGTTCTGCTTTTCTATTTTCAATAGTTTTATAAATAACTTTAGGTTCGCGTATTTGAAGTTCATACCCTTCACGGCGCATATTTTCTATTAGAATTGATAAATGTAAAATACCGCGACCTGAAACTCTGTACGCATCGGGTGAAGCCGTTTCCTGAACACGTAAAGCAACATTGTGTTCAAGCTCTTTAAACAATCTATCACGAAGTTGGCGAGATGTTACAAACTTTCCTTCTTTTCCGTAGAATGGAGAGTTATTAACCGTAAACGTCATACTTATCGTTGGTTCATCAATAGAAATTATTGGAAGTGGTTCAGGATTCTCTGCATCAGCAATGGTATCACCAATATCAACATCTTCAATACCAACTATTGCACAAATATCTCCACACGAAACTTCTTCTACTTCAAGTCGATTTAAACCTTCAAAAATAAAAAGCTGTTTTATAGAAATTGGATGAATCGTTCCGTTTCTTTTTATGATTGAAAGTTTTTCTGATTTCTTGAGTTTGCCTCGAAATACTCTTCCTATACCAATTCTTCCAACGTAATCATTGTAATCTAGGGTCATTACCTGAAGTTGTACTGTTCCTTTTTTTGTAGGTGGGGCAGGAATATCATGTATAATCGCATCGAGTAATGGAGTTAAATCTGTGCGTTCATCTTTTAAATCTTTTACTGCCCAACCATCTCGTCCGCTTGCATAGATTACAGGAAAATCCAATTGATCTTCGTGAGCATCAAGTTCTATAAACAAATCATAAATTTCATCAAGAACTTCAACAGGTCTGTTATCCGGTCGATCAACTTTATTTATCACAACAATTGGTAACAAATGAAGTGCTAATGCTTTCTCAAGTACAAATCTTGTTTGCGGCATCGGACCTTCGAATGAATCAACTAACAATAAAACTCCATCTGCCATTTTTAATACACGCTCAACTTCACCGCCAAAATCAGCATGACCCGGAGTATCTATGACATTTATCTTATAATCTTTGTAAGGTATGCTAATATTTTTTGCAAGTATAGTAATTCCACGTTCGCGTTCAAGATCGTTTGAATCTAGAAATCTTTCACGGACTATCTGGTTTAGCCTAAAAACGGAACATTGTTTTAATATTTGATCAACTAAAGTTGTTTTTCCATGGTCAACATGCGCAATTATTGCAATATTTCTAATTTTTTTCATCGGTCTCCAAGTGGTTAAAATTTGAGGTGCTAATTTACGGAAGTATGGGCAGAATCTGAATTAGTAAGTCACCTTACACAATAATTGAAACCTCCAAGGTTTCAAATAAAATGTTTTGCTAAAACCACTATTTTAGAAGTAAGAATCTTAAAACCTTGGAGGTTTTCTGACGCTTGCGTAAGGTGAGTTAGTAAATCAGTCAATCAGTACCACAACTTTTCCCACCGTTTGCCCTGATTGGAATTTCTTTATCGCACTTAATAAATCTTTGAATTCATAAACTTCACCGATTAACGGTTTTGCAAGATTCATTTCTAAAATATTGTTCAGATATTTGTTCATCAGCTCAACTTTATCCCACAAATAAATTAGATTAAATCCCATTACGCTTTTATTTTTATCTGATAGTGAAAGAGGATCAACTTTGGGACGGGTTAAATATTTTGATATTACTTTTAAATAATTTGGTTTTGAACTACCTGTTGAATAGTGAGCTGCACCATAGACAATTATTCTTCCGCCTGCGCTCATTTGTTTAAAACTTTCATCAAATATTTTTCCACCAATGCATTCCAAAACAATATCAAGGTCTCTGTTTCCTAAACTCATTTTTAATTTTTCCGAAAAATCATCTCCACGAACAATTACATCATCATAACCTTCTTTTCTAAGAAGATCAATTTTCTTTTCACTTCCCACAGTGCCGATTGTATATGCCTTGAATTTCTTTGCAATTCTATTGGCATAAATTCCAACTCCGCCAGCGGCTGAATGAATAAGCACTGTTGATTGATCTTTAATATTCCCAAGATCAACTAAAGCATAATATGCTGTTAATGATTGAACAGTAAAAGCAGCACCCTCTTCAAAAATCCAACCTTCTGGTAATTTATGAACAAAATTTTTATTGATATTGAGATGATCTGTATATGCACCAAACCTAATGGCGCCCATAACTTTATCACCAATTTTAAATTCAGTTGCATCTTTGCCTTTTTTTAATACAATTCCGGAGTACTCCAATCCTGGAACAAAACTTTCTTTTGGAGTTGCTGAGTACAATCCCTGAATTGCGAATATATCTGCAAAGTTTAATCCAATAGCCTTTACTTCAACTGTAACTTCATTATCTGTTGGATCTGGCAGATTTTCAGTCAACAATTTTAGATTATTGATCGAACCGGCTTTGTTAATTCTATAAGCTAAACGTTCCATTTGATTCTTTAATTATTATTCATATACTAATATAAAATATTTGAGTAATAAGATGAGAATTCAATCCAAATGTTTTAATTTTGCGTTGTTAAATTAGTCATTCCCGCGGAGGCGGGAATCCATAACAGTAAAATAGATTCCTGCTTTCGCAGGAATGACAATTCTAAAACGAGGATCAAATGAACGAACAACTTATTGAATGCGTACCAAACTTTTCTGAAGGACAGCGTCCTGAGATAATTAAACAGATAACTGATGAAATTGAAAAAGTAGAAGGTGTAAAACTGTTGGATGTTGATCCGGGCTATGATATGAATCGTACGGTTGTAACATTTGTTGGAAATGCAAAAGCAGTTAAAGAAGCAGCATTCAATTCCATCAAAAAAGCATCTGAACTTATCGACATGAGTAAACATAAAGGTTCGCATCCAAGAATGGGTGCAACTGATGTTTGTCCGTTCGTGCCTGTAAGCGGAATTACAACTGAAGAATGTATTGAACTTTCTAAGGAAGTTGCAAAAAGAGTTGGTGATGAACTTGGAATTCCTGTTTATCTTTATGAAAAATCTGCTACTAAACCTGAAAGAGAAAATCTTGCAAAGGTTCGACAAGGTGAGTACGAAGCACTTGAAGAAAAATTAAAGAAGCCCGAATGGAAACCTGATTTTGGTCCAGCCAAGTTTAATGCAAAAGCTGGTGGAACTGTTATTGGAGTTCGTGAGTTTTTAATTGCGTATAATATTAATCTAAATACTCGTGAAGAAAAGTACGCAACTGATATCGCTTTTGAGTTAAGAGAGAAAGGAAGATCTGCAAGAGAAGGAGGAAATGGACCATTTTATTTTAAGAGCGAAAAGATATTGAAATATGAGAAGGATAAATACCCTTGTGGTAGTTGTGATTTTATTGGAAAAAATATTAATGAGGCCATTAAGCATTGCAAAGATGTACATAATTATGATCTTGTTGAACTGCTTGATCTGAACGGAATTATTCCTAAAAAACCAGAAGGACAATCAGTCAAAATTCCTGGCAAATTTAAACATTGTAAAGCAATTGGCTGGATGGTTAATAAATATGATCGTGCACAGATCTCAATTAATCTTACAAACTATAAAGTTACATCAATGCACGATGTTTTTGATGAAACAGAAAAGCTTGCTGCTGAAAGAGGTTTACGTGTTACAGGAAGTGAAATAGTTGGAATGGTTCCTTATCCTGCTTTACTTGAAACAGGAAAATATTTTTTAAGAAAGCAGCATCGTTCAACTGGTGTTCCGATTCGTGATATTTTAAACACTGCAGTTCAATCACTCGGATTAAATGATGTTTCTGAATTTAAAATAGAAGAAAGGGTTTTAGGCTTGCCAAAAAATCTGGAAACAGCGCTTGTAGAAATGAAGCTGACTGATTTTGCTGATGAAGTATCGAGAGAAACACCTGCGCCTGGCGGTGGATCAATTGCAGCACTATCTGGAGCGCTTGGTGCGGCATTATCATCAATGGTTGCAAACTTAACTGCAAACAAACGCGGCAGTGATCCGGAAGCTGATAAAATTCTTAATGATGCCGCAGATAAATGTCAGGAAATAAAGAACTTATTATTAAAAGCAGTTGATGATGATACAAATGCTTTTAATGATTATATGTCTGCAAGAAGATTACCAAATAAAACCGCTGATGAAAAGAAACATCGTGAAGAAGCAATGCAAAATGGATTGAAGCAAGCAGTTCGCGTTCCACTTAACACAGCAAAACTAAGTTATCAAGCAATTGAAATTGCACAGACAGTTGCAAAATACGGGAATCCAAATTCTATAACAGATGTTGGAGTTGGAGCACAAAGTGCTTACACCGGCGTTCTTGGTGGAATTTACAATGTGCTAATCAATCTTAAAGACGTTAAAGATGAAAAGTTTAATGATGATATGAGAAAAACTTGTGAGGAATTAAAAGGTATAGCACAGAAAAAACTTGCAGAAGTTTTGGAGTTTGTAGAAGGGAAGTTGTAGATTGTTACAGAAAATAGTTGAATAGTATTTTTACAAAGTAAAATTGAGTTTGGAGTGAACAATTATAATCAGAAATATCTTAATAAGATCAAGGAAATAATATTTTCGATTATTGATACAAGGGAATACAAGGTTTTTCTTTTTGGTTCTAGGGCAACTAATAAATTCAATCGTTATTCTGATGTTGATGTTGGTTTGCTTGGAAATAAACCAATTGGAAATGCTTATTATAAAATTATTAACAAGATTGAGGAATCTGATATTCCGTATAAAGTTGATATCGTAGATTTTGCGTTAGTAGATGAAAAATTTAAAAAAATTGCTTTACAGGAAATAGAAATATGGAACGATCCAAAATATTCTTAGAAAGATTATCTGATTTTTCAAAATCTGTAACTTCATTAGCTGAAGCTTTGAAACTTGATTTATCAAGGTTTAATGAAATTGAACTTGACATAGTTAAGAACGGACAAGTTCAAAAGTTTGAATATTCTATTGAACTATGCTGGAAAATAATTAAAGCATTTTTAAGTGAACAACACGGCATTGAAACTGTTTCACCTAAATCTGCTATCAAGGAATTTTTTGGAGTAAACCTTGTTGATGAAGGAGAATATGAATTATTAATTCAGATGATTGATGACCGAAACAGATTAAGCCATATTTACAATGAACTTTTCTTTAATGAAATATATTCGAGATTAGTAAACTATCTTAACTTGATGGAAAAGGTAATAAAAAAAATTAAATAGTATTTTAAAATAAAGTGCGTACATCGGTGTGTTTGGCGAAATCTAAATGTGCTTATCAATCTTAAAGATGAAGACTTTAATTCTAATATGAGAAAAATCTATGTAATGCTAAGAGATAAAGCGCAGAAAAAACTTGCAGAACTTTTGGAGTTTGTGGAAAATAAATTATAATGATGTTAACAAACCCAGTTCCTTACAGGAACTGGGTTTGTAAATCGTCTCATTCATACACCTCATAAAAAACATTGTTATGATAAAACTTAACATTTTGCCCAAGTGAAAGGAACTGAGATGTTTCCGGTTCATTGTTTAATAGTTTAAAGTATTCATCAGAATTAAATTGAATTCGTTCAATGTTTTTTGTTTCTCGATTTTGCAGTTCGCTATCAACCCAAAATTTATCCTGCTGATAAAAAGCTCTGCCTAAAACATTTTTTACTTGCTGCGTAATATTTTTTCTTTTACCGTCGGAATCTGTGTAATACATTCTTTCATTGCCTTGCTGTGTTTGTTTGATATTGGATGCTGAATTTAATCCCTGAAATTCTTCGCTGACTTCAACACTTCCTCTTCCACTTTTTTCTTTCATCCTAAAATAATCTGCTTCATTTTCTTTTTTCAATTCTGGTCTTGGCGGAAGGGTTTGAAAACCATCCACTAATCGTCCTCCTCTGGTACGGATTTCTTCATCATCCATAATTAAAAAACTTGTATAGGGAGTAATTATTCCATGCTCACGGGCAAGTGAAGTAACTTCTTCAACAAGTTCTTTGTCCTCACCATTTAATCTTATCAAATCAAGTAAATGTCCAATTCTTCTTGAAGCCCATAGCGGAGGGATGAAACTATATTCAGCAGCGGACGAAGCAAAGTTATCCTGCAAAGAAAATTCCTTTTGTCTGCCGTTTAATTTTCCGGATAAAGTAATCTTTGCATTTCCATTTTCTTTGTATCTACCAAAGACTAATAAGTTTGAACCTTTAAATAAATCAGGCAGGTTTTTGGGATATGTTTGATAAACTTCAATATTATCAAAATCTAATTTCAAATTACTGAGTACCGGAGATTGTATTTTATCATAAAAGTTTGAGACTTTAATTTCTATATCTTCATCATTGCTAACATAAGTCCGCCAGGCGTTTGTTTCATCAGTAAGCTTATCGAGTAAATGTGTGTTTATTTCGTCTCCAATTCCAAAAGTAAAAATCCTGGAATTGGTTTTATTTGTATTTAATATTTTCTTAACAAGTTTCTCATCATTCATTTCGCCAATAGTTGGTTTGCCATCAGTTAAAAAAACTACAAAATGCGGACGATTTGATTCGGTATAATTCTTAAAAGATAAACTAAACGCTTCTTCAATGTTTGTTCCACCAATTGCCTGAAGATCATCAATAAATCTTTTTGCCTCATTTATATTTTGCTTATCTGCTCTCGCTAAAGATTTAAACAACGAATAAGCTTCGGTGGAAAAACGAATTATATTAAACTGATCGCCTACGTTTAAGTTATCAACACAATAAAGCAAAGCTTTCTTCGCCTGCTCTAATTTTTCACCACTCATACTTCCGGAAACATCAAGAATAAAAGTAATGTCCTTATTTTCAATA
>JBBQSH010000075.1:0-15519 GCA_038214015.1 Ignavibacteriales bacterium
GATACAATAGTAATAATTAGTGATGATCCAATTAATCCAATTAAAAAAATTCCATTTACAGTTACAGTAGAAAATTACTTTGTTATTATTGATAACGAAGATTCTGAAAATTATTTTGAAACAGGAACCTGGGCAACCAGTGTAGCCCAGGCTTATGGTCCCTCAAGTCGTTTTGCATATATACAATCAATGCCCAATGGTCCAACAGCAACTTTTACGTTTCAGTTAAGCAAGAATGGTAATTATGATATTTTTGAAATCATCCCACAAACAGAAAATAGTGCCAACAATGCTTTTTACAAAGTTCTTATTGGAACAAGAGTCATCGATTCACTTTATTTAGATCAAAATGAAGGAAGCGGAAACTGGAAAACTATTGGAAGATTTTATTTGCCTGCAGATAGTTCCATTTCAATTAAAGTGATTGATAGTGGTGAAAGTTCATCCGGCCCCGTGATAAGAGCGGATGCATTTAAGGTCCTGTTATATGAAGAAAGTCCTATCAATGTTGATGAAGATAATTCTGTTTTTGTAAACGAGTATGAGTTAGGACAGAACTATCCGAATCCGTTTAACCCGAGTACCAAAATTAGATTTTCAATACCGAGTATCACCCTTAGTTCATCATCCCGAGTGGAGTCGAGGGAGGGAGGTTCTAAAGTACAGCTTAAAGTTTATGATGTACTTGGTAATGAGGTAGCAACTCTTGTGGACGAGCATAAACCGGCAGGAATGTATGAGGTTGATTTCAATAGTCATTCTGACGAAGGTCAGAATCTTTCCAGCGGAATTTATTTTTACAGATTAAAAGCTGGTTCATATGTGGAGACAAAGAAAATGATTCTTTTAAAATAATAAGAAAAGCGAGAGATTCTTTTTCAACAAAATTTATTTTATACCTATCATCAGATCAGATCCGAAAGAAGTATTTTTTCTTTCGATATTAGTTATACCTGCCGATGTATACCATTCTTTCATTTCTTCTTCAGTATAAGTGTCCCCACTAGCTGTTCCTACAAGCATATTTAGAGAGAAAAATGCACCGTGATATGGTTGAGTTCTATCCTTATTAATTATAAAATCATTAATAATTATCATTCCATTTTTGTTTAGTGACTCTGAACATTTTTTAATCAAAAGCTTGTTTTGTTCATAACTATTAATATGCACGATTGCAGACAAAAGAATTAAATCATAATTGCCTTCGAAATCTTTTATTAGATAATCACCTTCAATAAAATTAAATTTATCAAGCAATCCTTCTTGTGAAACATATCTTTTTGTGATTGGGATTACGTGGGGCAAATCAAGTACTACAGCATTAATGGATGGATTTTTTTTAACCAGTTCCATAGAAAATGCGGCGGAACCACCGCCAATATCTAACACTTTTTTTACATTTGAAATATCGATCATCATTGAAAGAATTTTGCCCTGATTAACTCCACGGTAATGCATTGCACTAATAAATGCTTCAACCCATTCATCTTTTTCTATTTTGTTCTGATCACCGATAAATGAACTACCCTTGATCACTGAATCAGTCAGATGAGTCCATGTTTTCCAGAGATGATTAGTATGATAAAGATTGCCCATAAATTCGGGTTTTCCTTCAATCAGATATTTGGATGATAAACCAGTATTATAAAATTTTCCTTTAACTTTTTTCAACAATCCCATTGCACAAAGAGCATTCATAAGCCTGTCTATTGCCCTTGTATCTGCACTAATTATTTTTGATACTTCTTCAGAAGTCATCATATGAGTGCCTATTACAGTAAAGATTTTTAATTCAAATGCAGATAACAAGATGCGGCTTTCACGGAATGAATTAGCAATTTCACGGATATCTTCCGAGCTTTTAATTTCTTTCATTTCAATCTCTTTGTATATTTTTTATGCTGCTAATTTAAGAAGCTTAATAACTACAATTATATTTAAGAGCAATGATTATTACAATATTTTAATATGACTTAAAAATCTGATTGAATAATAATGAACAATTCCTTCATAGACTTAAAAAAATTCTAACCAAGTTTAAAATTCTTTTAAGAGCAATTTTATTTATATATCTTAACATCAATTAACAAAATATTTTAATAAATAATTGATTTTAATTATGAGTTTCAAAACACTTTTCGGCACTGGGATCATCTTTTTATTTGTTCTACCGTATAATGTATCTGCTCAAAACTATCCTGATCAACAATACTTGCTTAAAATTGATTCGATTTTTTCAAACATTGAATCAAATGATGGCATTGAGCTTAGCAGCGATGGAAAAAGTATAAAGTTGCAGGATGGTATTATCAATGGTTATGTTATATTAAAACCTCAATATTCTCAATCACCCTTTAATGAAGGCTTGCCTTCGTGGAATGGCACAGCCCCCGATAATAACAGCGGATTTAAAGTTCAAATGCGTTTTCCTTATGGGTCAACCTGGTCCCCATGGCTAACTGTTGGATATTGGAAATCAAATATATGGAGTTCATATGGTTCAACCTCATATGGAGGCGGTTACATTGATTATGATTATGTAAAATTGAATTCATACCAAAGTTCATGGCAATTTAAAATAATTATGACTCGTACTTCTGCGGCTCAACCATCACCTACTTTGCACGCACTGAGTTTTTATGTAAGTGATAGCCGTACTACAAGTTCTGTTAATATAACTAATATCGTAAATGATAATCCTGCTGAAATTTTTATTCCAACAGAATTTATTTATCAGTATGGTGTTGATCCTGTAATCGGCGGAGACATCTGTTCGCCTACTTCTGTATCGATGATATTAAAGAGTTACAGTATTGATGTTGATCCTTACCAGTTTGCTCTGGATACGCGTGATCCTTACTTTAATATATTCGGCATTTGGCCCAGAGTGGTTCAAAATGCATCAGAGTTTGGTTTAGATGGCGCAGTTACACGTTACCGGACATGGAGTGAGGCAAGACAAGTGCTTGCAAATGGAGGACGAATAGCAATGTCCGTGGGGCAGCCGTTATATACTGGTCATTTATTTATGCTTGCGGGTTTTACTGCGGAAGGCAAACCGATTGTTCATGATCCTGCAAAATCAAACGGATATTCTTATGTTTATAATAAAACCAGTATATCACAATCATGGTTTAATAAGGGCGGAGTCTCATATACATTTTATCCAGCAGGTTCTTATCCTACATCAGTAGAAAATTCATTAGAAAATCTTTCTGTTGATGAATTTACACTTTATCAAAATTATCCTAATCCATTTAATCCAAGTACATCAATTTCCTTTTCACTGCCTCAAGCAGGACAAACAAAAATATCTGTTTATGATATGCTCGGTAGAGAAGTTACAGTATTAATAAATGATTTTCTGGAATCAGGAATACATACAACATCTTTTAATGGAAGTGGTTTATCTAGCGGTGTTTATATTTATAGAATTGAATCAGGAGGCTTTGTTAAAGCTAAGCAGATGATATTATTAAAATAGGGTTTCTGTTTTTTATGATTAAATCAATCTTAATTAAAATTTGATTCTCCCAAAATAAAAAGCCCCGACTTATCGGGGCTTTAAACTAACCTATAAACAAGCACTATTTCGTGAGCATCATTTTCTTCGTCTGAACAAAATCACCAGCAGATATTCTATAGATATAAGTTCCGCTTGCAAGATTTGAAGCATCAAATCTAACACTATGTTGTCCAGCTTCAGTAAACTGATTATTTATCAGAACATCAACAACTTCACCCAGCATATTAAATACAGTTAAGTTTACACTGACAGCTGATGCAATCTGATAATTAATTGTTGTTGTAGGATTAAATGGATTTGGATAATTCTGCGCCAATTCAAATTGTAATGGAGCGGTAACATCAACTTCAATTACATTTGAATATGAGAATGTTCCATCATAATCTACTTGTTTTAATCTATAGCTGTATACTCCGTTACCGGCATTTTCATCAGCAAAGCTATATGATTGTGGAAGTGTAGTAGTACCATTACCATCTACGAAGCCCAAAGTTTCAAATTCACCAGTAGATCTTCTCTGTATTTCAAATCCTCGGTTATTAGTTTCTGAGGCTGTTGTCCATTTTAACATTACACTACCATTAGAATAACTTGCACTAAATGCAGTCAATTCAACAGGAACTGGAAGCGAAGCTTCGTCAGCTCCTTTATAAGGTGCTGTTGTGCTTCGGGTATCTCCATCAATATCAGTAGTGATTCCAGCGATCGGGGTTCCAGCAAGGTCAAAATCTCCGTTAGATGAACCAGTTAAGTGAAGATCTGTAGTGGATACAAAAAATACTTCTTTTGAAACAGAGTTTACATCTTGTCCCGAAGCAGTTTGCCAATCTAATAAAGTTGGAGCAGCAGTTGCATCCCAGAATCCAACGTTACCATTTGTTGTGCTTAGAGGATAGAAATCATTGAAATTTGAAGAAACTGTTCCAGCTGTACCGCTGCGGTATATACAGTAGGAAGCGAAATCAGATTCAGCACTTACAACAATATTGTTTGCTAATTGATTTGTTCCATCAGATAATAGAATTCCCTGATAAGTTACTGTACCTGTTCCAACATCTGCAAGATTATCTAAATAAATTGAATTGAAGTTAAGGTTCAAAGTGGCAGATGCTGAAGAATTTTTTATGCCTCTTAAGTATGCTACCGGATTTACGGCAGTAAGTTCGAATCCATATATCATATTATTATATATGTTATAAGTTCCAAAAGTCTCTATACTTATTGCAGTATTTCCGCTTGCGGCTAAATTAGTCATTGAAGAAACTTTAGAAATTTTGTTGTCGTAAATATTGAATTCAGAATTTGCTAGAACGGCAACAGCGTAAATAGCTTCATTCGTTGTACCTGCGGCAATATCTTGATTAAGAATTATTTCGTTCCCCAAAATATCGTGACTTCCAGCTTGATAGAGTGAAATAGCTCTTCTTTTTCCTTCGATTAAATTGTTCTTTAGAGTGATATTATAAGGGAATAATAATGGAACCGGAGTACCACTCTGATATGTTCCGTATCCTTGTGCACTTTGAACAACTCCTGGGAAATTTGCGCTAATATGATTATTCTCGAAAAGAATATTATGAGGAACAAAATCTACCCCTGAATTACTTCTCGATCTTAGTTGTACTGCACTAACAAAAAGATTTCCAGAAGTACTTACTCCCAGAGCTTTGTAATAAATGTTTGTGTTCTTAACAACCATATTAGAAACGTCACCAACAATTGTAAGAGGAAAAGCATTTCTATGAGCAGTTGTTGCACATTCAATTGTAAGATCTCTTGTTGTCCCATCAACGGTATTAGAGCCATCAATAATAATATTTTTTGTAGCTCTCAAATCAGCCCAAGCAATATTATTATCCATCGGAACGCCTACTATAAGAGCACCGGAAGGACCGGAGGTTCCGTCTGTGGGGTATGCTAGAGTAACTACAGGTTGAACTCCTGTATAAGGTTTAAAAGTAACAGTATAAGGTTCAGGATTTATTGCTAAACCCAATCCGTATCCTACGGCAGGTGTAAATGTTTCAAGAATATCGCTTGTAATATAAAAATTACAATCATCTGTGAATACTGCGTTATTTAATACTTCGAAAGCATCTCTAAGTGTTGCAAATTCTGGATCTGTTCCTCCAGGACCAGTACCTGCAGCACCTATGAAATAATCACCAGCTAACGGAGTTCTTAAATCAACCTGGTAAGCGCCAAAGCCATTGTTAGTGCTTAATACATAAACATTATATATAAATGCGCTCACTTGTTGAACGGAAACATCACCAAGACCACCAGCGGAATTAGTGCCCAATAAATTAGTTTGCGCAAATAAAATGGCTGAAGTAGGATTTCCACCGACAACCTTAATTATTTTAGCATTTTCTATTCCGGTGCCCAGTGCATTAGCTATAATAAATTCATCTCCAAGGAATGTAGTTGCATATCTAATAGCACTACCACCTGTACCCAAAACAGCATTCGGAATTGTACCAATTAATACTCCAGTATTGTCATACTTTGAAGCGTTATTTCCATGTGAATTCCAATAAAAACTTTCGCTAGAAAGAGGCCCTATTGCGGCACTGGATGCTGAAGCAGGAGCTCCAATATCAACCGTAGATGAAGTGAATGTAATGCCGTTATCAGTGGTAGTAAATTTATGTACCAAACCTGAGCTGGCAACAGCATCAGCGGCCCATATTATTATTGAATTATCAGCAGTTGAGCCAGTTACAGTAAACTTGTCTCCTAATCTTTCGGCAGTTGCGTTATAAGATATCACTACAACAGGGGCTGCAGATAAGGAGTCATATCTATATACTTTAAATGGATCTGCAGAAGCGTTAGTTGTCATATTTGCAACAAATATTTTACCGTCATTTGAAACTTCAACATCATTTACTATTGCAACACCACCGACAATTCCGGTATTGTCAAGCTGGCCAAGAGAATCACCAGTAAGAGCATTATAATAAATGATTTGTTTTCCACCTATACTAGCGTGGCGTGACACAACAAAAAATAACTGATTGCCGCCTACCAAACCGTATGAAATACCACGTGTTAAACTCCCTGTTTCCCATGTGGGTTTGGTTCCAGCAGTTGCTGATTTCTCCCACAATGTTGTTACTTGCGAATATCCAAGACTCGCGAAGCAAAAGAGAACAATAATCGTAAATAATATTTTTTTCATGAGATCCTCACTGATTAGTTATAATGATTGGAAATGAATTGATTAAGCGAATTATCATTTGTCGGATAGAATTGCATATTTATCGAAATAGTTTGTTTAAATATCAATGTATAAACTTAAATAATTTTATTTACAATTCCAGCAATTCATTTTTATAAATTATTGTCATTTATCAATAGATATACTGAAATAAAAATTAGAAAATGCGATATGATTATTTTGCATTAAAAGGATGATGAAAACTTATAATTCAAAATAAATCGCCCATATCAATTGTAAAAGTATTGTAAAACCCCAATTTCTTTCTTTTTATACTTCAATAATTATTTAGTTTGGATTGTGTTTAATTAGAAAATTGATTCGAAACCAGCGGTTTTAATAATCTACTGTAAGTTTTGATAAGAAAGAAAATTTAATGGAAAAAGTGTATCATAAATTCCATATCCCGGTAATGGGAACAGGGCATTCAATTGATTCCCCGATACGCGTAGCTCATCTCGGAATTTCGTCTGTAATGTCTATCGTTGATGATATTCTCATCGAAAAAATATGTAAACATTATACTGAAAAATATTCTATAGATTTTGTGGAAGCTTCTAAGAGTGATCCTTATGCAAGATCAAAACGCATAACAGCATATTTAAATATAGTTGACAAAATTGTTGCTCATAAACTTGGTGAAATAAAACATTTGCCATTTTCAAAGGGAAATGAGAAAACAAAATACTTTGAACTGCTACCTGATAACAGTTCATTAAAAATGAGATATAAATATTTTCTAACAATAGAAAATGAAGAAGAAAAAGAAAAAGTCGCTGCAGAGCTAACAGACTTAATGCGAGCTGGATCAATTGATGTTAACATAATGTCTAAGGTTGACAGAACCAATTATGCAAAAGATGGAACAATGTTAAGTGATGAATTTAATGATGCAAAAGCTGCTTTGCGTGGATATGCTGAAAGTACACTTAATTCTTCAATAGTTTTTTCTGCTGGGTTTAACAGAAGTCTTTTAGGATATCTAATTCAGTTTAAAGATTTTTATCGTGATGCAAATGGCAAGATTAAGAAAAAGATTATTATTAAAGTAAGTGATTTCAGATCAGCCATGATTCAGGGGAAATTTTTGGCGACAAAAGGACTTGAAGTTAGTGAGTTTAGAATCGAATCAGGATTAAATTGCGGCGGACATGCTTTTGCTTCTCAAGGATATTTATTGCCTTCGATTTTGAAAGAGTTTAAAGATAAAAGAAAAACACTTGCTCAGGAATTTATTCCATTAATAAAATCTTATTATGAAAAACAAAATTGGAGTTTTAACGAATCCAATTTTATGTGCGAACCATTGCTTACTGTTCAGGGTGGTATAGGAACAAGCGGTGAGGCACAAAGAATGATTGAAGATTTTGGATGTGATTCAACTGGATGGGGAAGTCCATTTTTATTAGTTCCAGAAGCAACCTGTGTTGATGATGATACTTTAAATCTTCTAGTAAATGCAAGGAAAGAAGATCTTTATTTAAGCGGCGCATCACCGCTTGGAGTACCATTTAATAATTTAAGAAATACCGGATCAGAAAACTGGACCAGAGACCGTGCTGAAAGTGGACGACCGGGCTCACCATGTCCAAAAGGATTTTTAATTTCAGACAAACAGTACACTGATAAACCAATTTGTACGGCATCACGTCAATTTCAGAAAAATAAATTTGATGAAATTACAGCTTTACAAATTTCTGATTCCGAAAAAGATGAATTATTGAATTCGATGTTTGCAAAAGTTTGTTTGTGCGATCACCTTGCAAATGGTGCACTTATTAAACTTGGGATCTCCCCAAAATCAAGATCACCGCAATCTATTTGCCCGGGACCAAATATTGTTTGGTTTAACAGACAATATTCGCTTGCAGAAATGACAGATCATATTTATGGGAGAGGCGAGTCATTAGTTTCTGCCGACAGACCGCATATGTTTTGCCAGGAACTTGAACTTTACGTTAACTATTTTGAAAATCTTGTTAAAACAATTGGCAGCAGTGAAGCAGAAATTAAATATCTGGAAATATTCAAAGAGAATCTTGAAAAGGGGATTGAGTATATACTAGAAATTTCTGAAGGAATTGCTTATCCAAATGAAAATCTAAAATCGATTCCGGATCTTGTTAAAGTACAGCACGACAGATTAAAATTAATCTATGCGGAAAGAAATCAGATTTCAATTGCTGTAAACTTTTAAGCAAGCCATTTGATCGTACTTGCTAATTTTGCATCTTTGTGTAGTTGCAATTAAATAATTCAGCTTAGCCAATTAGACTATAATAGATTAGCCACTAATTTTCACGAATTGCACTAATTAACTTTAATGAATTCTAAAAGATATTTGTGAATTTGGTGTTATCTCGTGGCTAAAGCCAGCATTTTCACTTTTATTACTACCAACAACCTAAAGAGGTTGTGAAAATTATTAATAACGTCACACCAAGCGAAGTCGAGGTGTGAACCTGCCTGACGGCAGACAGGTTTATCTTAAAATGTCTGTCTTAGTCTTCGCTCAGACTGGCGAATTGTGATTTTCACACAGACTCAAAAAGACGCGGCAATATTATTTTTATAATTGAGCAGGATGTCTTTACTATAATTAAATTTATAAACAGTTTTGATAACACAACAACAAGCTTTTAGTATTGCGAAAAGCATAGTCCCTGATATTGAGTTAAGGGGCTTGAGAATATCAGATAAATTATCCGACAATAAAAAACTATCCAAACTTCCCCCAAATTGTTGGTACATAAGTTATTCGCAGGTACCGATACAATATCTAAGCTGCTCAAATAGCAGCAATATCTTCTTGTGTATTAGTAAGGAAGATGGGACAGTGGTGTTACAAGTGGCGATTTGATTAAAAACAACAAAGGTATTTATATATTTATAATGAGTGAATTATAAAAATCTGTAATGCAATTGGAATCAACTAAAATAATTATTTTAGGAATAACTTTAATCTTACTCCTTTACCAATTTTTATTTCAAAGATTGAAAATCAAAAGGCAATTCTTCATCTTATCCTCAACGATTATAACTCTTTTACTTATTTCTATAATGGTTCTAAAGCTTCACCATATTCTTAGAGATGAGTTTAATATTTCAAATACGATTACATATTCTGTTTGTTCAATTCCCTTTGTTTATCATTTTTATAAATTTAGAGATGAAATTCAACGGTCTGATTTTATTTTACTTTTTCTCTCATTAGTTTTTATTGGGTTAGCATTACTGCTTGATCTATTAACTGATGGTAAAATAATATCATTTTCTGGTGCAGATTTTGTTGAGGAGATATTAAGAATACTTGGAGCTTTATTTTGGCTGCTTTACTACATTTTTTATAGTTTTAGAGTAAACAGGAATTAAATGAAAATAGACAAAA
Source organism: Ignavibacteriales bacterium (assembly GCA_038214015.1). Classification (GTDB taxonomy): domain Bacteria; phylum Bacteroidota; class Ignavibacteria; order Ignavibacteriales; family Ignavibacteriaceae; genus IGN3. The sequence continues at coordinate 10,138 of JBBQSH010000075.1, forward strand.
ACTACTTTTATTATTTTTTTGTTATCATAATTAAGTTATTAGATTTTAAAGAAAGCTTACTTGGATATTTAAATTTTTCAATCTCACCAAGATTTTCGATCTTTAAATTGTACAATCGCCCAATATCGCTTAATGAATCTAGTGTATGTAAATACCAAGAATGTTCCTTAGTTTTAAACTCATAGTGTTTAGCTCCAATGATGTCTCCTAAAAATTTCCCATCATCCTTTAATGATAATGACAACCATTCCATTAAGGATTTAAGTTTTTCATCATTAAAATAGTATAATATCTGCGATGCCCAAATAAAATTGAATTTAATCCCCTTTAATTCTTCTCTTCCAAATGAATTCGATAATGATAAAAAAGGATTCTTGTTAGTAAGATGATATTTTTCTATTTGCCTTATTCCTGCTTCTAAACTTTTGGGATTGACATCGATTCCATAATATTTATTTTTTTCTAGATATTTAATAAATGCTATTCCTCCTTGAAGCGGACCACACCCTATATCTAAAAGACTGTGTTCGGGTTTAAGCCCATTCAGTTTTAGAGTATTAAGCTGATATGCTTGCAATTCATTCCAAAAACCAAGTGGACCAACCATATCCTCTAATAAATGTCTTTCCCTCATCATAGGAATAAATCGTCTTAATCCGTAAATATTTCTGCGTAAACCTTTTAATTTTCTTATCAACTTGTGCATGTAATTTCCTTAAAATTTTTTTATTTCAAGCACTTCTTAAAATTTATCTATATATAAACTTTGTCTTACAAAGCTTAATAAGTTAAAAAAAAATAATTTCTGATGCCATTTTAAAATTGAATGGGTTCTTTTCTTAAATATTCAGTAGTCCTAATCTTAGTCTTAATATCCTTAATTACATTTTTAACAAAATTTTCATCAAGATTTAATGTCATAGAGATTTCTTCTACAGGTATCCCATGTTCCCAGCCGTACCATATTGGATCCAATATTTCAAATGGCACTTTAAAAAAGAACTCCTCTTGAGTCTGTTCCGCACTATAAGTATCAGACGTGGGAATTCTATTTTGAATTTCTTCTGGAATATCAAGATACTCAGCAAGCTGATAAACTTGTGATTTGAATAGATGAGCAATCGGTTTAATATCAACACCTCCATCGCCAAATTTAACAAAAAAGCCTTGCTCGTGTTCATTTTTATTTCCTGTTCCTATCACGCAATAATTTTTTGCTTCAGCGTGATAATAGAGCATACTCATGCGACTTCTTTGCTTTAGATTTGAAGCTGCTACAATTTGCAGATATTCATAATATGGAAGTCTTACGATTTTTTCTTTTCCACTTGGAGATGTAATAGAGAGATTAAAAAAATTTATTAACCTTTTATCTTCATAATTCTTTGGAATAGAAATTTTCATTTTGTATGAATTATCATATTCAGGGAAAATTCGTTTTACTGCTTCATCTCTTCTATTATAACACCCATATCCATCAAGTACATCACTTATCTCTTCAACAATATAAGATACTTTTAACTTTTTGGTAAGAACCATTGCGAGATCAAGACTATCAGGACTCGAATCTCTTTCAGGAAGCATTACTGCAATAACTTTTTCTGCGCCAATAGCCCTTACACAAAGTGCTAAAACCACAGAAGAATCGAGGCCTCCGCTTACTCCCACTACCGCACCCTTTTTATGTAGTCCAAAAGCAATCTCTTCTTTTAGTCTGCTTACTATTTTTTCAGTCTCTTGAGCTGGATCAATTTTAATTGAATCTTTTGTGAATTTCATAAATCCTTTTAATCTAATTCCTTTAATAATTTTTTATCAACTTTACCATTAGGACTCTTTGGAAGAGAATCCAAGAATACAATTTCTTTTGGCAACATAAATATTTCCATATTAACGGAACAATATTTAAGTATATGATTTTTATTAATATTTGAATCTGGTTTATTAACAATAAATGCTTTAATTGCTTGTCCTAGTATTTCATCAGGAATACCTATGACGGCTACCTCACTTATACCATCAAGACCGTACAATATATTTTCGATTTCTTTTGGACTAACTCTTTCACCCTTTGTTTTAATCATATCATCTTTTCTTCCAACAAAATACAAAAAACCATCCTCATCCTGGTAGAATAGATCTCCGGTGAACAAAACCTTTTCACCATCGTATTGCCAAGTTCGATACACTTTATCAGTTAGTTCCTTTGCATTCCAGTAACCGCGCATAACATTGGAGCCTCTAACAACAAGTTCACCAACTTGGTTGGGTTTTACATTTTCACTATCATCATTCAATATAAATACTTCGCAATTAGGAATAGCTTTCCCAACGGATCCAGGTTTATCATCTATCTTTTCAGGTGGAAGATAGCTTATGCGTTTGCATTCCGTAAGTCCGAACATTGAGAATATTTTAACGTTTGGTACAAGGTTTCTAAATGATTTAATGTGATCAACAGGTAAAGCAGCACCAGTATTGGATATGTAGCGTAAGGAACTAATATCATACTTGCTAATATTTTTTAATTTTAAAAGCATGACGAGTATTGTTGGAACTATAGGGAATCCAGTTATTTTTTCTTTTTTAATTAAGTTTAAAAGCTCAACGGGAAAATTAAAAGATTGTTCAAGTACGATTGTCCCGCTATAAATAAATGCCATAATTACCTGGTATAGACCATAATCAAATGAAAGCGGGAGAACAACGAGTATCCGATCATTTAGCTCATTATTAATATATTGAATAATGCTGCGAGCTGCGGTAACCATATTAAAGTGCGAAGACATTACACCTTTTGGTTCACCAGTTGATCCTGAAGTATATATAAGTGTTGCTAAGTCGTAATCAATAATTTCCTCTTTTCTTTTTTGCAACAATTCAGAATTGAGAGGAATCGTATTGATAATATCTTCCCAGTAGAAAGAATTGGTTGTATAATTAACGGACTTCTCATCTCCAAAAAATATTATCGGAATTTCCTGGTTAATATTTTTTACTGCCTCAATTGCAGTGTCTTTCTTAGAATCCTGGACAATCAACAGCTTTGCTCCAGAATCTTTAATTATATACTGGAGTTTCGGAAGTTTTAAAGTCCCATTCAGAAGAATAAATACGGCACCTGCCTTTAGAATTCCATAAATGCTTATTATAGTTTCAACAGCATTGTCGGCGAAGATGACAATCCTATCGTGTCGCCCTACTCCAAGTTTAATTAGAGAAGTTGCCAATAAATCTGACTGGTGATCAATATCTTTGTAAGTTAATCTTCTATTGCCCAAAACGAGTGCCTCTTTATTTGGAAATCGTTTTGCGGATAATGTTAAAAAATCATGCACCAGAATAGGGTTGAAAAGTTCTAATAAAGAAGTATCTACTATATTATTTCTATTATTCATTCAACAATCCGATATCAAATAGTTTTACTGTCCTATTATCAAATACTAAATCAAATTTGCGAAGACCATATAAATCATTATTAAAGTTACTGATGAATTTATCATAAATAATCTGAGTTGATATTAAACCGATTAGTGCCATACTATCAATTTCACTTATTCTTTCAAGCCGCGACATTTTTTTCAAGAATAGGTCTACTTTCTTTGTATCAAATAAGCCTGATTTTTTTAGCTCACTTTCGGAAAGATATTTTCCAACTAATTTAGAATCAGTATTTATCAATCCACGCTTAATAGGTGCTCTATATGGATTTTTGGGTCTGTTAACTATTGAAGCTGGGAGTTTAGACTTAAGCACTTCCTTCAAAATAAATTTTTCATTTAATAAATTAATCTTAAACTCAGGATTTACCGTACCCATTAATTCAATTAATCTGTGATCAAGAAAAGGTAATCTAATTTCCACTGAGTGTGCCATAGCCATCCTATCGCCTTGTGAAGAAAGGAGATAATTGCTCATAAAGATTATTATTTCAAGATACTGTGACTTTGCAAAATAATCCCAATCATAAAATTCTTTTGGCAGAAGATTTAGAATATCCGAAAATGTATTATATCCTTGCAATGAATTTTTCACATCCTCAGAAAAGAAATTTTTAATCCTTGAAGTACTATTCCATCTCACCAAATGTGAGAAAAGTGGATTACCGGGATCATCTATGCCTGATTTGAAAAATTCCAGTAATGTATTACCGAGTCGTTTCTCCTTAAAAATATAAGGGTATAGTTTGCCTAGTAAAAGCGGTCTTATCTTTGATTCAGGATATCGCGACCAAAAATTCCTGATTTTAGTTTCTTTAAATATATTATATCCGCCGAAGATTTCGTCTGCTCCTTCGCCAGTAAGAACTACTTTGTAACCACTGCGATGTACAAGTGAAGAAAGAAGAAACAAAGGTACAGGAGATGTGCGCAGAACAGGCTTTTCTGTATGCCACAAAACAGTTTCAAGGTTATTACCAACATCTTCGTTTTTAATAAAAAGCTCGGAATGATCTACATTTAAGAACTTAACCATTTCTAATTGAAACGTACCTTCGTCAAAGTCTTTATCCTCAAACCTGATACCAAATGTATTTAGTTTATTGTTAAAACTATTTTTTATAATTGATGTAATCCCTGAAGAATCCAGACCACCACTAAGATAGCTTCCTACGGGTACATCCGCTCTTAATCTGATACGAACTGCATCTAAAAGAAGTTGATCAATTTGTTGAGTCAATTCAGGCCTGTTTAAATTGGAATAATCACCAGCGTTTGCAAATTCAAGATTCCAATATCTTTCTATTTTATGCTTGTCAGGTGTTATAATCATAAAATGAGCTGGAGGTAACTCAAAAACATTATTAAAGAAAGTACGGTCGTTAAGAGTCGTCCAATAAGTAAAAATCTGATCAAGCGCTTTGGGATCAATGTTTCTGGAGAAAGTATGATCAGCGAACAAAGCCTTAATTTCGGATGCAAAGATCAGTGAACCCGATCTAATTGAGTAATATAAAGTGAGTATGCCCGTTCTATCTCGGGCAAGAAATAATGTTTGCTTTTTCACATCCCAAATTGCAAATGCAAATTGACCGTTTAATTTTTGAAGACAATCAACCCCATCTTCTTCAAAAAGATGAAGAATAACTTCAGTATCAGTTTTAGTATAAAATTTATGTCCTGATTTAATTAACTCTTCACGGAGTTCAGGATAGTTAAAAATTTCACCGTTGAAAATAATCCATAAAGATTTATCCTCATTATGGATAGGCTGAGTTCCTTCAGTAAGATCAATTATACTAAGACGAGCATGAGCTAATCCAACCCTATCATCAATATACAAACCCGACTCATCTGGACCGCGGTGGCGGAGTGAGTGAATCATTTTATTAAGTAATATTGGATCAGGATGAGAATTATTATTCTTAAAAATACCTGCAAT
>JBBQSH010000076.1:0-15280 GCA_038214015.1 Ignavibacteriales bacterium
AGAGCTAAGAAAGAAGGACCGAGAGATAGCTACATTAAAAATGGAACGAGATATTTTAAAAAAAGCTTTGGGATACTTTGCAAAGGTAAAGGAGTAAAGTATATGTTTATCAAAGAGAACAGAAAACAATATCCATTATCTCTTGTTTGTGAAGTATTGCAAGTAAGTCCGTCAGGTTATCACAAATGGTTAAAGAAAAAAGTAAGTTATAGAGCAATAGAAAATCAAAGGATATTAGAGATTATCAAGTTTCATCACAACAAAAGCAAAGCAACTTATGGACTGCCAAGAATATATGCAGCAATGAGAAAAGAAGGATTTAGTGTAAATAAAAAGAGAATAGCCAGGCTGATGAAAGTCAATAATATCAAGGCTAAAACAAAGAGAAGATTCCGGGTTACAACAGTTCAAAACTCAAAAACACAGCCAAGTGAAAATTTACTTAATCAGAATTTTACTGCATCATCAGAAAACAAAATCTGGACTGGCGATATAACGTATGTTTGGACAAAAGAGGGCTGGGTTTATCTTGCAGTTGTGATGGATATTTACTCAAGAAAAATAGTTGGCTGGGCAGTTGACAGCAGCTTAAGCTCAGAGCTTGTTATAAGAGCTTTAATGATGGCTCTGATACACAGAAATCCAGAAAAAGGAATAATCTTTCACTCGGATAGAGGATGCCAATATACAAGCAGTTCATTTAGGGAAATACTAAAAAACTTTGGAATAGTTCAATCAAATAGCTCAACAGGAAACTGTTATGATAACGCAGTAACAGAATCATTTTTTCACACACTAAAAACAGAACTAATTTACTGGGAAAAATATCAGACCAGAGATGAAGCTAAAAGAAGTATTTTTGAATACATCGAAATCTATTACAACAGAAAAAGACTTCATTCATCTTTAGGATATTTATCACCGGTGGAGTTTGAAGAAAAATACAGAAGAGATTTAATTGAAAAAGTTGCTTAACTTAACGTCTACTTTTAGGGGGTAAGATCATGCATACCAAATAAAAAATGCTTAAGATAAAGAATAATGCACTGGCTATTGGGTAAGGTTCTAACTTTTTTCCCGTATTACGGGATTTCACTTCGTTCAACATATTAAACTCCGATAAAGATTTTACTTCTTTTTTAAGTTGTTAATATACTTTTTAGGATCATTCTCAAACTCCGCTTGGCAAACAGGGCAGCATAAGTAGTAAGTTCCTTTCCCAAGTTTTACTTTTGCATAAGCTCTGTTAGGATTAATTTTTTTTCCGCAAACTGGATCGTGAAGCGAATTATTATTGCTTTTCATTTTTGTACCTTAATGTTTTATTTTAATTGTGTCCTTTAAAGTGAAAGACAAGACGCGTGCCCTTATTTGATTTGGAAAATGTTTTATATTGTGATTATTATCTGAAAGATGATTTAAAAAATTTAAAAATATTTAAGAAATTTTTGAAAACAGATGATGGTTTTACTTACACATTCAATATTTGACCTCGACTTGACACAGAGCGTATTTTTATTAGCAACCTTATTAGCAGCTATTGGTTTGATCATCATTATTTATTCAAGGAATCGCGAATCTATTAAAAGTCGTTTGTTTATTCTTATTTTATTTCTTGTGATTGGCTATTTACTCTCTCATGCATTTCATTTTTTAATAATGCACTCAGCAGATGTTACAATTCTAGATAGATCCTGTCACTCTTTTCTTCTAATGATTATAGTTACAGTTACTTTTTTTACATGGAATTTTCCCAATCCGCGAAGAATTGGTTTAGTTCGAGGCTTGTTGATAATCTTGCCATCTGCTTTATTGTTGGGTTTTTTATGGAGCGGATATTTTATTGAAGAGTCTCACGCGCATAATCTTATGTTCCAGGTTAATTATTCTTTAGCATACCCTGTATTTTTATTATGGTATGGTTTCCTAATAGCGCTAAATTTTTATTGGCTCTTTAAAAGATATTACTCGGAAATAAATCCGATACAAAAAAAACAGATATTATTACTCTTTTTAGGCTTGATCATTACAAATCTTGCTTCATTTATTTTTGGATTGTTTCTGCCGTGGTATCTTGGATTTTATTATCTCGTTGAAATTAGTCCTCTTTCTTTTTTGGCTGGCGTTATTCTTTTTACTACAGTGGCAGTGAATAGATATGATATGTTTCAGGCACCAATGAGAAGAATTCATAACTTTAGCATATCTAAAAAAATAATCCTTACTGCTTTAATACTTGTTCCTATTATAATTTTATTAGTGCAGATTCCACTAATAAGGTATATTTTTCAACCCGAAAGTAATCGAGAACTTTATAGATTTTTTTTCATAAGTGTTTTTGGCGGATTGATAGTCAGTATTAGTATCGCATTCGTAATTCTCAAAATTATTTCAAACCCCTTGAATAGACTTAAGAATAAAGCACATGAAATAGCACAGGGTAACTATGGGATAAAAATTGATTTTACTTCTAATGACGAGATTGGTGAATTAACAGAAGCATTCAATAATATGTCTGAAACTTTGGAAAATAATTCGGCAGAGTTGAAGAATAAAGAACACAGGATTTCACTCCTTTTGAATGCATTTGAAAAGTCTACTGCTGCGATTGCTATTGTTGACGAAAATTTCACAATTATTGAATCGAATCCGCAGTTTGCAGAGGTAGTGAATAGGAATAAAAACAATATCATTAATCAATTTATAACTGATATACAATTTAACGGCGAGCTATTTGAATTTTTTCAAATTATCAAAAATGAACTTCAGCTTTATTCAAAATTCAGAGGTGAAATAAATTATAACGATAAAGTTTTATTAATTTATGTAACGCCTTCTATTGCCGGAAATAAATTTAAGGGATATTTATTTATTGAAGTTGATATCACAGAACAAAAAAAATTAGAGGAACAATTAATTAAATCAGAAAAGCTGGCGGCGCTTGGGAAGATGGCGGCTGTTCTTGCTCACGAAATTAAAACTCCTTTAACATCAATTAAAATGAATGCCGATATTATCGCAGAAGCTTTGCAATTGAATGATGAAGAGAAAGAAAATCTTGCAATCATTCAAACAGAGATTAACAGACTTAATAATTTGGTAAAAGATGTTTTGCAGTTTTCTCGACAAATGGAGTTGGATTATTCCCTATTTAATATTTATGAACTTGCGGAAACTATTAATGTCCAGCTTAATAATAAGCTTAAATTAAAAAATATTTTATTGAAAAATGAATTAGATAATATTCAGCTTAAAGCAGACCAGGATAAATTAATGCAGGTATTTTTAAACTTAATTGATAATTCTATTGATGCTATCGGCAGCGGTGGTGAAATAAAATTAACTTCACAAATTAATGAGAATAAAAATCAGGTTAAGATTTTAATCACCGATACAGGCAGCGGAATCAGCCAAGATGTAAAACTATTCGAGCCATTCTTTACAAGCAAATCTTCCGGCACAGGTCTCGGTTTATCTGTTGCACAAAAAATAATTGAGCAGCATAATGGATCTATAAAACTTATCTCATCTGCTGTGGGTAAAACTGTTTTTGAGCTTGTCCTCCCTATTCAGTACAACGGGATCAATAAAAAATGATTTTATGGAAGAGAGAAAACAATTTTGAATGAAATAAGTAAGAACAACAGCAATAAAATTTTAGTAATTGACGATGATGAATCTATAAGAAAAACTTTATCGAGTTATCTGAAAAGGTTAGGTTATGAAGTTTATTCCGCTGCAAACGGTATTGATGGAATAGAAACGGCAAAAAATGAAATTCCCGATTTAGTAATTACCGATATTAAAATGCCGGAAGCAGACGGTTTTGAAGTCTTAAAAAGAGTTAAGGAAATAGACAGCCACATCCACGTAATTATGATCACAGCTTTTGATGACATGCACAGCACGGTTAAAGCCATGCAGCAAGGCGCTTATGATTATATAGAGAAGCCTCTTGAAATAGATAAATTAAAAATTACAATTGCCCGCGCTCTTGAAAATAAAAAGATGAGTGAAAAACTTTCATCTTTTATTAATAATGAATCCGATAACTATAAATTAGAAAATACACTTATCGGTAAGTCCTCCAATATGAGAAATGTTTATAAAAAGATTGGGCAAACTTCATCCAGCCGGGTTACCGTTTTAATTGAGGGTGAGAGTGGAACCGGGAAAGAGCTTGTTGCAAGAGCAATTCACTTTAGCGGTCTTACTAAAAACAAACCTTTTATACCGGTTAACTGCACAGCGCTAACCGAATCGCTTTTAGAAAGCGAGTTGTTCGGACATGTTAAAGGCGCATTCACCGGATCAATAAGAGATAAAAAAGGTAAGTTTGAACTTGCAGAGGAAGGAACAATTTTTCTGGATGAGATTTCAGAAATCTCTCCTAATCTGCAGGTGCAGCTGCTTAGAGTGCTTCAGCAAAAAGAATTTGAGCGCGTTGGCGGTGAAACTTTAATACCGATGAAAGCAAGAATTATTGCCGCTACAAATAAAGATTTAAATTCTTTAGTAAGAGAAGGTAAATTTAGAGAAGATCTTTATTTTAGATTAAAAGTTGTTTCCATAAATCTTCCTCCTCTGCGTGAAAGGCTGGAAGATATTCCGCTTTTAGTAAGTCATTTTCTTGCAAAGATCAATAAAGAACTCCATAAAAATGTTATAAAAATTCCGGGAGAAGTTATGGAAATGCTAAAAAATCATTACTGGGTAGGCAATGTAAGAGAACTGGAAAATACTCTGATGCAGGCTGTTGTCCTTTCAAGCGATGATATCTTAAATAAAGAAAATATTCTTTTACGAAAACCTGAACCGGGCGAAATGGATGAAGGAATAAAATTTATTACACTTGCCGAGAATGAAAGAAACCATATTAAGAATATTTTAGATGCTGTTAAGTGGGATAAAAACAAAGCGCATAAAATATTGGGAATTTCACTCCCAACGCTTTACAGTAAAATAGAAAATTATAAGCTCTCGCCTTTTGATGAAAAGAGTTGATTGATTCCCCATATTTATTTTATTCGGTTGAATAAGATTTCATTTTAATTTTTAATGCGGTGCATCAACCCCGAAAGCCTATATTAATTTTCATTTAGTTTGATTTTAAACTTTTTAAAAATATTTAAACTCCTTAAAATCTTCTCATCAACACAAATCTCAAAAAGTTCAAAATTAAACTAAAAACAAAATTTTAAGACTGGCATCATTGTTTTATAGTCTTTAGCAATTATTTGAAAGATATAGTAAAAATGTTTGAAAATGGTTTGATATGGATTGTAAGTTATCTCGCTTTAACAACCGCATTGGTTGTAATGTTTCTGAAAGTTTTTAAGGATAAAAAAGGTAAATAGGATTTTTATATGAAGAAAATTTTTGTGCTGTTTTTTCTGTTTGCCGGAATTCTCCCCGCTTTTCCTCAAACTAATGATATGCTCCTTGATTCTCTTATCAATCAAGCGTTAAAAGTAAGCCCAAGATTAAAAATGCTGGAAGCAAAATACCAAGCTTCGGAAAGCCGGGTTAACCAAAATTCTAATCTGCCTGATCCTATGCTTACCTTGGGATTAGCTAATCTTCCGACCAACTCATTTTCATTTACGCAGGAGCCAATGACAGGGAAGATTGTCGGATTAAGTCAGGCAATTCCATTTCCCGGCAAGCTTGGCGCTGTCGCAGATTTCGCTGAAAAAGATGCAGAGATTGTTACTAAAGAAATTTCAGATGCTGAGAATGAAATCAAAAAAAACATCTCCCAAAATTATTGGGAATTGGTTTTTGTTAGAAAAGCAATTGAGGTTGCAAACGAAAGTAAAAGTTTATTAGAAAATATAGCGGAAGTTGTAAGAGCTAATTATTCAGTTTCAAATGCAAGCCAGCAAAATATTTTAAAGGTTGAATTAGAACTTACAAACATCACCGATAGGATTGAGGAGCTTAAAAGTAAAGAGAACTCGCTTACCGCAATGATAAATTCTCAGCTGCTGCGCAATACTCGAACCCAAATTCAAACAAATGATTTACCCAAGATTGAATATTTAAATATTGATGAATCAAAACTTGATTCGCTTGCAAAATCTTACCGTCCTTTTCTTGAAGGAATTCAGCTTGCAAAAGAAAAATCTGTATTAATGGAAGACCTTGCAAAATATGATTACTACCCGAACTTCAATTTATCTCTTCAATATTCTTTCAGATATAAGATTGCAAAAACAAATATGCCGCTTGATGATTTCTTCACAGTAATGGTAGGAATTTCTTTGCCTCTTAATTACGGCGGAAAGGTTACAGCCAAAGTTGAAGAAGCTGAAGCAATGCAGAATATGTATGAAGAACAATATCAATTTTCATTACAGAGTTTAGCTGGAAATTTCGGTTCATCAATTGCAAAGCTTAACTCTTTGCAAGAGCGGATAAAATTAATTGAGGAAGCTCTTCTTCCGCAGGCGCAGCAGACTTACGCTTCATCGCTTTCAAGCTATCAAGTAGCACAGATAGATTTTATAAATGTAGTTGATGCACAAAATAAATTATATCAAATAGAAACTAATCTTTACAGATTAAAATCAGATTATTTAAAAGAGAAAAATGAACTTGAATTTTTAACAGGGACACGCCTGAATTAAAAGTGTGAAAAATTATTAGGAGCAATTAAAAAGTGAAAAAGAAAAACATAATAATTATAGGTCTTGCAGTAATAGTGGTAGCAGCAGGATTATTTTTTATTCTCAACTCAAATGGAAATGACGATAGTGTAACTGCAGAAAAACAGTTATACACTTGCGGAATGCATCCGGCTGTTATTTCTGATGAACCGGGGGACTGCCCAATCTGCGGTATGAAACTCGTCCCGATGAAAAATACTGCTTCGACCAATAGCGGCGAACGGAAAATATTATACTGGCGCGCACCGATGGACCCAAATGAAATTTATGACGAACCGGGTAAATCTAAAATGGGAATGGACCTTGTTCCGGTTTATGAAGATCAAGCCGGCGGTTCGGGTATAGTTTCTATCGATCCGGTTGTAGTGCAAAATATGAATGTCAAAACCGCAGTTGTCGAATCAAGAAGTCTTTCCTCAAAAGTTGTTACAAACGCTGTTTTAACAACCAATGAAAAAACCGAGTACATAGTTACTACAAGAGTAAACGGATACATCGAAAAACTTTATGTTAATTATACCGGTCAGGTTGTAAACAAAGGTCAAAAGCTAATGGATATTTACTCACCCGAACTTGTTGCTGCTCAGCAGGAACTACTGACCGCGCTTAATTATCAAAAAGCTGTTAATAATACCAGCTTTAACAGCGTGCGCGAAAGCGGCGATGAGCTGTTAAAAAATTCAATAAGAAAATTAGAGCTTTTACAGATGTCGGAGAATGACATCGAAAAATTAAAAGAGACAAAAGAAGTAAAAACTTATGTAACGCTTTTTGCCCAAAACAGTGGAACCGTTTTAGAAAAAAATGTTTTGGACGGACAAAAGATTATGGCGGGAATGCCGCTTCTTAAAATTGCAAATCTTTCCAACCTCTGGTTAACCGCAGATGTTTATGAATATGAACTTGTAAACATAAATGAAGGCGCTAAAGCTGAAATAAGATTTAATTATCTGCCGGGGAAAGTTTACGAAGGAAAAGTTTCTTTCATCTACCCTACACTCGAATCAAAAACAAGAACCGCAAAAATCAGAATTGATGTGCCGAATCCTGAAGGCAAATTAAAGCCATCAATGTTTGCAAACGTTGTTATCAACGGAAAAGATCTCGGCGTTAATCCGGTTATCCCGGAGAATGCTGTACTGCGCGGCGGAAGAAAAGATATTGTTATTGTTTCCTTGGGTGATGGCAAATTCAAACCGCAGGAAGTTACCCTGGGCGGCTATGCAGATGGCTATTATCAAGTATTAAAAGGATTGTCTGAAGGGAATGAAATTGTAACCTCGGCTCAATTCTTAATTGCTTCTGAAAGCAACTTGAGAGCAGCAGTAAGCCAATTTACGGGAGGCGATAAATTAGAAATCCCGAAAAAGGAAGAAATGCCAGAAGGTGATCACGATATGCCGATGGGCGTCGATACTGAAATGAAATCCGATAAAAAAAGTAATGAAAAAGTTATGGAAGAAGATTCCCACGCAAGTCATGAAGAAACTTCGCCTTTAGTTAGAACAGGTGTAATTAACCTTAAAGCTATTGACAAAAATAAAGATGGAAAAGTATATCAGGATTTTATGGATTGGAATGTAATTTCAGACGAACCGGGCAGATGCCCTATATGCAATATGATATTGCAGGAAGTTAGTCTTGATGAAGCAAAGAAAAATTTAATTGAACATGGATTTGAAGTTAAATGAGAATTATCATGCTGAACTTGTTTCAGCATCTTCTCATATAATTGAGATCCCGAAACAAGTTCGGGATGACATAATGCAAAACGGAGTTTTATAAATGGTAACTAGCGGAAATAAAGAAAGTTTAATTGCCAAACTGATCGAATGGTCTATTAACAATAAAGTGATGGTTATGATTTTAACTGTCGCTTTAATTGGCGCTGGAATTTGGGCAGTAGCAAATACACCGGTAGATGCACTTCCCGATTTAAGTGATGTGCAGGTAATTATTTTAACAGAGTATCCGGGACAAGGACCCCGCATAGTAGAAGACCAGGTAACATATCCTCTCACAACAAAGATGCTCTCGGTTCCCTATGCAAAAGATGTTCGAGGCTACTCGATGTTCGGCTACTCAATGGTGTATATAATTTTTGAAGACGGCACAGATATTTATTGGGCGCGGAGCCGTGTGCTTGAATATCTCAGCGGATTGAAAGGAGCTTTACCCGAAGGTGTAAGCCCGCAGCTTGGTCCGGACGCAACCGGATTGGGATGGGTTTATCAATACGTGCTTCAATCAGATAAAAGAGATTTACAGGAATTAAGATCACTTCAGGATTTCTTTTTGAAGTATGAACTGACTTCCGTTCCCGGTGTTGCTGAAGTTGCAAGCATAGGGGGATTTGTAAAACAATACCAGGTAAATGTTGATCCTACAAAGCTCGCTTATTACAATATACCTCTGCAAAAAGTAAAGATGGCTATTCAGCGAAGCAATAATGATGTTGGCGGTCGCTTAATGGAAATGGGTGAGATGGAATATATGGTTCGCGGTCTGGGCTATATCAAAAGTGAAGATGACCTTAAAAATATTTCAATTGGAGTTTCGCCAAATACAGGTTCTCCGATTTACTTGTCTGATATTGCAAACGTAACAATTGGTCCGGAGCTGCGCAGAGGATTAGCAGAATGGAACGGTAAAGGTGAAACTGTCGGCGGTATAATTATAATACGCTATGGGGAAAATGCGCTTGCTGTTATTGAGAGAGTTAAGGAACGGATTGAAGAGTTAAAGAAATCTATGCCGGATGATATTCAAATTCTGCCCGCTTATGATCGGTCCACTTTGATTGAGAGCGCTATTGATAATTTAAAAGTTACGCTGACCGAAGAAACAATAATTGTAGCTATAATCATAATTCTTTTCCTTCTTCACGTAAGAAGTTCACTCGTTGCAATCTTCACAATTCCCACAGCAGTGCTCGTTTCATTTTTAATTATGAAGCTTCAAGGGATAAACGCAAACATTATGTCCTTGGGAGGTATAGCAATTGCAATCGGGGCAATGGTTGATGCGTCCATTGTACTTGTTGAAAACGCGGCAAGCCACATGTCTGAAGAGCAGGATAAACCTAAAGACAAACAGCGGCAACATTGGCAGATAATTCTTGAATCGGCAAAAGAAGTTGGTCCTTCAATCTTCTATTCACTACTTGTAATCACAGTTTCATTCCTACCGGTGTTTACACTTGAACAGCAGGAAGGAAGATTATTCAAGCCGCTGGCATTTACAAAAACTTACGCTATGGGAGCTGCTGCAATTTTGGCTGTTACAATTGTGCCGGTTTTACTCGGCTTTTTTGTCCGCGGTAAAATGCGTAAGGAAGAAGATAATCCAATAACAAGATTTCTGGTAAAGCTTTATCACCCGGTTGTTGACTTTGTAATGAAGAGAAGATATTGGGTGATGGGAACTGCGCTTGTTGTAGTACTCGTTACTATTATTCCTTTCTCAAGACTTGGCTCGGAGTTTATGCCGCCGCTTTATGAAGGTGATCTGCTTTATATGCCCACAACTCTACCAGGAATTTCAATTACTAAAGCAAGAGAAATTCTGCAGCAGACAGATAAAATAATTGCATCATTCCCGGAAGTAGCAACAGTCTTTGGTAAAATAGGACGCGCAGAAACAGCAACCGATCCCGCTCCTCTGACAATGATTGAAACTACAATTCAACTAAAGCCGCAGGATCAATGGCGGGATGGAATGACTCCAGATAAATTAATTGAAGAGTTGAATAATGCTGTTCAAATACCCGGTTTAACTAATGCATGGACGATGCCTATCAAAACAAGAATTGATATGCTCTCTACCGGGATTAAAACACCAGTTGGTATTAAAATAGCCGGGCCGGATTTGAATGTTCTTCAGGATCTCGGTAAACAAATTGAAGAGGTTGCAAAGACAGTTCCCGGCACACGCTCCGCTTATGCGGAAAGATCTGTCGGCGGTAACTACGTGGATTTTAGGATTGATAGAAATGCGATTGCAAGGTACGGTTTGAATATTCAGGATGTGCAGGATGTTTTTATGTCTGCCGTGGGCGGAATGAATATAACCAAAACAGTTGAAGGGCTTGAGCGTTACCCGGTTAATCTGCGCTATCAAAGAGATTATAGAGAAAATATTCCCGCATTGGAAAGAGTACTTGTACCGCTGCCAACAGGCGGCAGTGTTCCTCTTGAGGAGCTTGGGAATATTGAAATTGTAAAAGGGCCGCCGATGATTAAATCAGAAAACGCTCGCCCCAACACCTGGGTTTTTATTGATCTCGAAACTTCTGATATCGGTTCATACATTCAAGATGCAAAGGCTGCGATTAACAAACACATTACACTTCCTCCCGGTTATTCAATAAAATGGAGCGGGCAGTATGAATATATGGAAAGAGCTTCAGCGCATCTTGCATTGGTCATTCCATTAACACTTCTCATTGTAATTGTGCTTCTTTATATGAACACAAGATCAATGATTAAAACCGGAATTGTTCTGCTTGCGCTTCCATTCTCGATGGTAGGCGCGGTTTGGTTTTTATATCTCGCCGGCTTTAATCTATCGGTTGCCGTGTGGGTAGGAATAATTGCACTGCTTGGCGTTGATGCCGAAACCGGTGTAGTGATGCTTCTCTATCTTGACATATCTTATGAAAAGTTTAAGAAAAATGGTCTGCTAAAAACTATGCAAGATTTAAAGAACTCGATTTTTGAAGGCGCCGTAAAAAGAGTACGCCCTAAAATGATGACAGTGATGACCACAATGCTCGGACTTCTTCCTATCTTAATCGGCGCCGGTGTTGGTTCTGATACAATGAAAAGAATTGCAGCCCCGATGGTAGGCGGAATTCTAACCAGCTTTATAATGGAATTAACAGTTTACCCTGCAATTTTTTATGCAATCAAAAGACGCGAAGTTAGAAAAATGTGGCAAGAGCAGGAACGCTTAAATCCGGCAGTTAATTAGAAGGAACAAAAATGAAAAAAATAATATTTTTAATAACATTTTTTGCGATAACAAGAATAAGTTTTTCTCAGCAGATAAATGATGAAGGCAATCCGGATCGGAAAATAATTGAAGTAAAAACTTTAGAAAGAAAAATTACAAAGCCGGTAAATAGTTTCTGTCCCGTTGAAGGAAAAGCAGTTGATGCCAATTTACCCCAGTTAATGTATAAAGATGAGATAATTGGTTTTTGCTGTGAGGGGTGCGATGAAGTGTTTATAAAAAATCCGGAGTTTTATCAGAATAAACTTATCAGGAAGGAGAAGTAGATGGAATATCTCGTGTTAATCGGAGTAATAGGATTATTCGCTTTTTTCGGAATAAGAAAATTTAATAAAGCCAGTAAAGGAAAAAGCTGCTGCAAATAATTTGAGGAAATTAAAATGAAAGAAATAAAGGCATACATAAGACCCGAAATGGGTGACAGAGTAATCTCCGAATTGGAAGCAAATGGAGTAAAAGGAATGACGATACTCGATGTTTCCACGCTTGGCGGCTGGACTGATCCGGAAAACTCAAAAGTATCAATTGAATACTGCGAAAAATATTGCAGCAGCTTAAAGATAGAATTAGTCTGTGAAGAAAGCGATGCGGAAAAATTTATAAATGTAATTTTAGATAAAGCACATACCGGAAGACGAGGCGACGGGAAAATTTTTGTATCGGACATTACCAATTCGATAAGTATAAGAACAAAACAGCACGGTGCGGAGGCGCTGTAATGTATTAGCCCACCACTTCAGTCGTGGGTGTAGAATTAATGAAATTTATTTTAACTGTTTTAATTTATCTACCGAAGGTAAGACGGTTTACAATTTTTTTTAACTAAACATTATTCACAAAAAACATAAGGAATAACAAAATGAAACACTTAACAAAAATCTTTGCCATAGCAATCTTTGCTTCATTCATCTCAGTTTCTTTTGCTCAGGAAGAAAATGCGGATGATCATAAAATGCATGATCATAAAAAAATGGAAATGAAGGAAGAGAACCATCATGATGCGGATATGGACAGCACTAAATCCGGTCATGATATGGATATGAAAAATCATAAAAGTATGAAGATGGATAAAATGAAATCTGATAAAAATTCAATAGTCAGAGAAGGTGAAATAGATCTTAAAGCAATTGATAAAAACAAAGATGGCAAAGTTTATCAGGATATGATGGATTGGAATGTAATTTCCGATGAACCGGGTGAATGCCCATTGTGCAAAATGACGCTAACTGAAGTTTCAATTGAACAAGCAAAAGAAAATCTTATTAAAAACGATTTTAAGATAAAATAAATAACTTTAACTATAGGAGAAAATATGAACTCACAAAAATCTTTCACGAATATATTCATTTTAATTACGATTTTATTCTTGTCAAGCGGAACAATCTTAGCACAGCATCAGCATAACAGCGATTCGACAAAAACAGATACGAAGAAAATGAACTGCTGCAAGAATATGAGTAACTCTAATCATGAAATGAAATCTGAAAAAACTGAAATGGTTGAAAAAAATAATATTGATATGGTAAAGGTTGATAAAAACAAAGACGGAAAAGTTTATCAATGCCCAATGTGTGCTGATCAGCTTGCCGATGATCCGGGAAAATGTTCCAAGTGCGGAATGGATTTAAAAGAAGTATCAACAGAAGATGCACAAAAAGTTCTTGATCAAAATGGTCATCAAATGATGGGAACTGACAAAAAAGATATGCATAAAATGGATCACTCGAAAATGATGAACCACGATATGAAGGATGCTGATAGTGATAAAATGGAAATGGACAAAAACAATATAGTTCGCAAGGGAGAAATTGATTTGGTGGCTATTGATAAAAATAAGGACGGTAAAGTTTTTCAGGATCCAATGGACTGGAATGTTATTTCGGATAAGGCTGGTGAATGCCCATTATGCGGAATGACATTAAAGGAAGTTTCACTTAACAAAGCAAAAGAGAATTTATTAAAGAATGGATTTAAAGTTAAATGATATTTAATTGATTTTTTCTTTTCGAAAATAAATTCGAGTTAAATTTATTTAAAACAAGATGTATCAGGTTTTGGAATATTGATTATTAATTATTTAAGTAAGGAGAAATATTATGAGTTGTCCAAATTGTAAACCAAACAAAAATAGTTTATGGCTAAAGATTTTAGTTGGAGCTATAATTATTATAGTTGCAGTTAGTAGTTCAATCTTTGCTCAGCATGGTCAGCATATGAACAATAATATGCAGAATATGATGCAAAGCAATATGATGCAGATGCAGCAGATGATGAATCATATGAATCAATCATCAGAGCAGATGAATGCAATGATGAGTGAGATGCAGAATATGAAACAAATGCAGCACTCGGAAAACATGATGAATTTTATGGGTAACATGAATGAGATGTCTAATCAAATGAAGAATATGATGAATCAAATGAATGAAATGATGAAAAATCAGGAGATGATGAATGATGAGAAGATGCAGGATCATATGAAAAAGATGATGGGCAATATGGATGAGATGATGAATAACTATGATGAAATGATGAATCAACTTCGGCAAGAGAATATAAAGTGAAAAACAGAATCAGTGTAATGTTTTACGTTAAAGGACCGGGTAATATATTTTTTATAGTTATGATTCTGGTAATTATAGGAATGTGTTCTTATTCAGAAGCTCAGGACAAATTTTTTATAA
Organism: Ignavibacteriales bacterium; assembly: GCA_038214015.1. Classification (GTDB taxonomy): domain Bacteria; phylum Bacteroidota; class Ignavibacteria; order Ignavibacteriales; family Ignavibacteriaceae; genus IGN3. Next base: position 14,366 of record JBBQSH010000076.1, read on the forward strand.
CTACATCTCTAAATGTAGTTGGAGGCAGTATGTCTGACAGCTCGCATAACAATTCATATTATTTGTATGGAGGACTTAGATATCAAGCTCAGGATTATTACCTGAGCTTGAGTATGCCTCTCGTGTTTAATTCATCCGGTTCATTTACACAAGTTGGGGGTATGTATATTCCAAATGGAAATGGGAATAACACCGGTGGAGGTATGAATAGCTCAATCGGTCATGGTTCTATGACGGGTGGAAGTCGGGGAATGTCTTCAATGAATATAGGGATTGCGGATATGTATTTATACGGCAGTTATTATATTCTGAAAGAAACAAATTCCTTCCCCGGTTTTTCAGCAGATGGATTTGTGAAATTTCCAACAGCTTCTCCATCATTAAGTATCGGAACCGGTAAATTTGATTTCAGCTTAGCAGTTAGTGCAAGAAAGTTTATTGGAACATTTTCGCTTTATCTTCAGACCGGATATTTATTCTTAGGCAACGTAACAGATCCGAACATCGAAAACCCGATAACATTTAGCGCCGGCATTGGTAAAAGTTTTGGCAATGGAAAACACTTATTCTTACTTGAATATGATTCATACTCGACTATTGTAAACGGATATGCTGCTCCTAAACAATTATCTCTTGGTTACATATGCTCAATTAGTCCGAGTCTAAGTTATTTAATGATCGGATCGGTTGGATTGAATAATTCAACATCTGACTATTCAGTCTCAGCAGGATGTAATTTTGGTATTTAACAATAAATGGATATGCTACATGAAAAACAACATATTTTTTCAAATGTTTCTGACTTTTCTATTTGCCTTATATTTTATTTTTTTTAAGAAAGGGTAATAAGATGAATTCTGAAAATAATCATTCACATAAAAGTCATAATCATAAAACTATTGTTCAAGATGATGC
>JBBQSH010000077.1:0-14873 GCA_038214015.1 Ignavibacteriales bacterium
TCTATTATTGGCTATTTATTTGGATCAATTCCAACAGCATATCTTTTATTAAAATTAACTAAGGGAATTGATATCACTAATGCAGGCACAGGTAATGTTGGGGCTATGAACTCCTATGAAGTTACTAATTCAAAATCGATTGGAATCATAGTTTTATTAGTAGATTTTTTAAAAGGAATGATACCTGCAATAATTGTTTTATTTCTTTTTGAATCATCATTTTTCATAGCATCGTTATCTATACTGTTTGCAATTTTTAGCCACTGTTTTAATCCCTGGTTAGGATTTAAGGGTGGAAGAGGTTTAGCAACTGCTGCTGGTGGTAGTGCTGTAATTTTTCCATTCTTAATAATTGCTTGGATCATATTTTATATTTTAGTTTATATTTTAAAGAAAGATATTCATGTAGCAAATATTTTTGCAACGGTTTTATCATTGATATCTGTGTTAGGATTCCATAGTTACGTAATTCAGTTTGCTAATCCTCAACCCGTTTTTGTGAATGAATTATTACTTTTTACTTCCGCTGGATTATTGATAATTTTCATTAAACATATTGACCCATTAAAAGAAATTATTTCTAATAAAAATAAATAATGCTATGATTAACAGAAAAACATTTATAACAACCGTTGTTATTTTATTAATTTTATTTTCCGCATCATTCTTTTACTTAAACTCCAAACTTCAGAATGATTTTTACACATCATCAAATGGAAGTAATGTTTCTCTAACATCATTAGAGCAAGCTAAAAGATTCAATGATGAGATAACAAACTCAAGGGAAAATATAATTACTAATACTGTACAAAAAGTTAGTCCTGCTATAGTTGGAATAAACGTTATAGAAATCAGACAGTACCGAGATCCTTTCAGCTCATTTTTTGATGATCCTTTCTTCAGACAATTTTTTGGTAACAGAGGTAATTCAAGCCGGAAAGTCCAGGGCCTTGGATCTGGTTACATTATCTCACCCGATGGATATATTGTAACAAATGATCATGTAGCTGGCAATGCAACTGAAATTACAATTACTATGACTGATGGAAGTCACCACGAAGCCAAAATTATTGGATCGGATCCTGTTTCGGATATTTGCCTACTTAAAATTGATGGAGATAATCTGCCTTATGTTGAATTAGGAAATTCAAATGAAATTATTATTGGCGAATGGGTAATTGCATTAGGTAATCCTTTCGGATTATTTGAGCTTAATGATAAACCAACGGTTACAGTTGGTGTTATCAGTGCAACTGGGATGAATCTTGAGCCAATAAATGATCGCTACTATTTAAATATGATACAGACTGACGCAGCGATTAACGGTGGCAACAGCGGTGGTGCATTGGTGAATTCAATTGGACAAGTGATAGGAATGAATACATTAATTTATACGGCAGGTGGAGTTCAGGGAAACATTGGACTTGGGTTTGCAATTCCAATTGATAAAGTAAAGAGGATTGTAACAGAATTAAAAACTAACGGCAAAATTGATAGAGATTTTCAAATCGGAATGAGCATTCAATCTATTGATGCAGGCATAATGAGATATTATGATCTTAAGAGTAATAAAGGTGTTATCATAACAAAAGTGCTACCAAATACTCCCGCAGAAAACGCCGGATTAAAGAGTGGTGATATTATTACTGAAATTGATGGTTACAAGATAAGTAATGAACAAACTATTTTTGGAGTGTTCCAGGAATTCAGAGCCGGACAAGAGATTGAAGTTAAAATAATTAGGGATAATGCAGAGTTAACAAAAGAAATGAAATTAGAGAGAAATAAATGATCGAGAGATATACGCTTCCTGAAATGGGAAAAATTTGGGAAGACAAATTTAAATTTGATACCTGGCTTCAAATTGAAATTCTTGCTTGTGAAGCACGAGCAGAAATGGGCGATATTTCAAAAGTTGATGTGGATACAATAAGACAAAAAGCCACTTTTGATGTAAAGAAAATTCTTGAAATTGAAGAAACTACTAAACATGATGTTATAGCATTTCTAACTAATGTTGCAGAATATGTTGGACCGGAATCGAGACACATACATTATGGCATGACTTCATCAGATATTTTGGATACTACTTTATCATATCAAATGAAGACTGCTGGCGAATTACTTTTAAATAGATTGTATGATTTGAAAGACGCTCTTAAACAAAGAGCTATCGAACATAAAAATACAGTTTGCATTGGCAGATCTCATGGAATACACGCAGAACCCACATCTATGGGATTAAAATTTGCATTATGGTTTGAGGAAACAAAAAGAAATATTGAGAGACTTCAAAAAGCTATTGAGGTTATAAGTGTTGGTCAAATCTCAGGTGCTGTTGGAACATTTGAACATCTCTCTCCAAAAGTTGAAGAATATGTCTGTAAAAAAATGGGTTTACAGCCAGCACCAGTTTCAACTCAAGTAATTCAAAGAGATAGGCATGCAGAGTTTTTAACTACACTCGCAATCATTGGTGCAACTTTAGAAAAAATATCTATTGAGATTCGCCATCTACAAAGAACCGAGGTACTTGAAGCCGAAGAATATTTTTCAAAGGGACAGAAGGGTTCTTCTGCAATGCCGCATAAACGTAATCCAATAGTTAGTGAGCGTATAACAGGATTGGCGAGAATTCTTCGTGGAAATTCTATGGCAGCCTTGGAAAACGTGGCTCTTTGGCATGAACGAGATATATCCCATTCGTCAGTTGAAAGAATTATTGTTCCCGATAGCTGTATCGCATTAGATTACATGCTCGATCTTATGGTCAAACTTATTTCTAAGCTGATAATTTATCCTGATAACATGATTCGAAATTTGAACCTTACTCGTGGTTTAATTTTTTCACAAGCAATTCTATTAAAGCTGGTTACAAAAGGAATTTCAAGAGAAGATGCTTATCGAATTGTTCAAGATTCTGCTATGAAAGTCTGGGGTGATGAAAAACTTAATCTAAAAGATGAGCTGTCTAAATCTGCTGAGTTAAAAAAATATATTTCCTTAGAAGAACTAAATGGAATTTTTGAAAATAAAAATATGTTAAAGAATGTAGAGTTTATTTTTAACAGAACTGTATTAAGAGAGAAGTAATATGAAAGAGTATAATCTTTTACTAATTGCATTTTTAATTACATCATTGATGGTATTACAAAGTTGCGGCGGTAATGCTGAGAATTTAAGCGTTGGAAATCCTGCACCAGATTTCAATCTTCAGGATTCAGATGGAAATAATTATTCACTTTCCAGCTATAAAGAAAAAAATCCGGTAATAATTTATTTCTATCCAAAAGCAGGAACACCCGGCTGCACAAAGCAAGCTTGTGGAATTAGAGATTCTTTCAGCAAGTTTGAGGAAAACGAAATTGTGGTTTTGGGAATTAGTGTTGATTCAAAAGAATCAATCAAAGATTTTATAAATGAGAATAACTTAAACTTCCCTCTTCTTTCCGATGAGAATAAAGAAGTTAGTAAAGCTTACGGTGTATTAAATAATATCGGTTTGGATTCAAGGATAACATTTATTGTAGATAAGCAAGGAAACATCTCAAATATTTTAAGAGATGTTGATGTTGAAACTCATGCAGATGATGTTTTTAATATTGCGGTTAAACTAAAGTAGAACTAATTTTATTTCTCGTCATCTTTCTTGGCAAAGATTTTGTAAAGTCCATAACCAGCAACCGTTAAACCTAGCAAACCTCCGGTGGTTTTAAGTACTTTTGAGTTAGCAAATTTTTCAAGACTCATTCCACTGCCAACCTGCTTCATTTCCTCACTAGCGTAAATTGAGTTCATAAATTCAACACGATCCTTAATCGATTTAAATGCTATGATGACCTCAGCAGAATCACTTAAAGGTTTAAACTGAATTGCACATTTATCAGAATCATTTTCATCAATATCTTCTAATGGTTCAAATTCCCATTTACCTCTGAATATTGAATAGTTAACTGTACTTCTTGGTTCGCGTGAATATAACGGATCATTAAATACAACAATTTTTTTTCCATTCCGATCAAGTACTTCTATTTCGGCCTTATGCTCAATTTCATTTTCTATTTCTGCAAAAATATCTTCAACTGATGCACTTAGTGGATCAGAATACTGAGATTTTCTTCTTAAAATTTCTCTCGACTTTGCCATATCATTTACCAAATTAACTTAATTGACTTCCAAAAGTTATAAAAAATATTGTCCACTTTTATCATCTCTGCACAATTATTGTTAGGAAACACATCCGGACTAAGTATAGTCTTATTAGCTTGAATATACTAGACTATTTCCATATTTAGTGGCAGGAACCATTAATTTTTAATAACAAATAATCTACAGCAAGAAAGATTTAAATGATTAAGACTCATAGCAAAAAGATTCAAAGTTTAATTTTTATAATACTATTAATTTTCTCAGGCAGTTTTTTTAGTGGCAATACATTTATTGATAAAGCATTTTTCAATCCCTCTGATTCATTAACTGTTATAAAACCTGCAAATCATTATCAGATAGAAAATCAGCTCATTACCTCAATATTAACACGGTTTCACTTTAAAGATTTTGAAATAAATGATTCTTTATCAAATATGATTTTTAATAGATATTTAGAAGTTCTTGATAACGGTAAAAATTATTTTCTTGCTTCTGACATTGAATCATTTACCCCCAAAAAATTTAACTTAGATGATTATTTATTTAAGGGTGATCTGCAATTTTATTATGATGTGTTTAATGTTTATCTAAATAGAATGAATGAAAGAATGACATTCATCGATGATATTTTAAATACAGAATTTGATTATTCGCTAGATGAAAATTATGAATATGATAGAGATAAATCTGACTGGGCAAAAAATCAGTCGGAACTAAATGAACTATGGCGCAAAAGATTAAAAAATGATGCTCTGACTTACAAACTTAATGGCAAAGATTGGGAGTTTATCCAAAAAACTTTGAAGAAGAGATATAAAAACTTTGCAAATTTTTTAAATCAGTACAACTCTGAAGATGTATTTCAACTCGCAATGAATTCATTTACTCAATCATTTGATCCGCATACAAATTATCTTTCACCGGTTACTTCGGATAACTTTAAAATTGATATGAGTTTATCCTTAGAAGGAATTGGTGCGCGTTTACAAACTGAAGATGATTACACAAAAGTAGCTGAAGTTATTCCAGGCGGACCAGCAGCTAAAAGTGGTTTACTTAAAGCTGATGATAAAATTATTGGAGTAGCTCAAGGTGAAGATGGAGAATTTGAAGATATTATTGGTTGGAGAATTACTGATGCGGTTAAACTTATTCGTGGTGCAAAAGGTACATTGGTTAGATTGCAAATACTTAAGGCAGGCAGCGAGCTTAACTCAACCCCAATTGAAATTTCATTAATACGTGAAAAAGTTAAGTTAGAAGATCAGGCTGCTAAAGGAAGTATCTTAGAAATAATAAATGAAGATAAACCATTTAAAATTGGTGTGATCGACATCCCAAATTTCTATATAGATTTTGAGGGGCAACGAAACGGTGATGGTAATTACAAAAGCACTACAAAGGATGTTAAAAAAATACTGGACTCTTTAAAATCAGAAAATGTTGATGGAATAATTATTGACCTGCGTGAAGATGGCGGCGGTTCGCTCCAGGAAGCAATTGAGCTTACAGGATTATTTATTAAAGATGGTCCTGTTGTTCAAGTTAAAAATTCAGATGGTAAGATTGACATTGCTAAAGATCCTGATCCTTCAATTAATTACGACGGTCCACTATCAGTTTTAGTAAATAGATTTAGTGCTTCAGCATCAGAAATATTTTCTGGTGCAATTCAGGATTACGGCCGAGGACTTATAATTGGCGAACAGACTTTTGGTAAAGGTACTGTACAAAATCTTATTGATTTAAATAGATTATCGTCACAGAAAAATTTGAATTTGGGACAGGTTAAATTAACTATCGCTAAATACTACCGTGTAAATGGCGGAAGCACACAGAACCTTGGTGTTGTTCCGGATATCTCATTTCCAACAATGATTGATCCTAAAGATTTTGGTGAAAGTTCTGAAAAAACCGCTTTACCCTGGGATGAAATTCAGTCTGCTGATTTTACTAAATTTTCTGATATTGCTAAATTTTTGCCGGAATTAAATAAAAAACATTTACAAAGAATTTCCACAAACAAAGACTTTCAATATCTGTTTGAAGACATAAGTATTTATAAAGAGAATAAGAAAAAAACTTTCATCTCATTGAATGAAGAGACTAGAAAACTGGAGAAGCAAAAAGATGAACAGAGGAAACTTGAAAGAGACGGGAAAACTGAAGAACAGGTAGATACTGAATTATTAGATGAAGAAATTCCGGTTATAAAAAAGGATAAAGATGATTACATCCTTAATGAAACTGCTAAAATTATTTCTGATTATATCTTAATGAGTGTTGGCTAGATATAAGGTGTTAGTCCATTTACAGAATCTAGTAATTTAGATTTTACAATTGGTAAAAGTGTTTCATTGAATGGAAAATCTAATTCAGTTTCGCAGATATAAACCATCGGGTCGTAAAGATTTTGGGAGTGTTCTATAAACTCTTTCATCAAATCATAAGCTGAATCTTTTACCAAACTAAATGGAATTGATCTTAGTAATTCTAAATCTAAATATTCTACCGGTTCATCCACAGACCAATTTATAGAGAGTTCATAGAGGTAAATTTTGTAAACTTTAATTGTATTATCCGGGACAAGTATATAACCCTTACCTCTGTACTTATCAGAATTGCAACAAGGTATTACTTGAATATTTTCATAGACAAATTCTTTAATTATTTCAGCTTCATCTAACAGCTCAATGTTTTCATTCAATCCCCATTTAACAAAGTCAATTAGTCGATCAAGTTGAAAACTTATCTGATGTGCTTTCTCCAAAATTACAAGTCTATCATCAATAAATGCCTCCCTAACTTCCCTTTCCAGCCAATACTTTGATTCAATATTCTCAGACAAAATATCATTGAATTTGTTTTGAAGCTGCCATGCAAAATCTATAGCAGGAAAAAGTTTGTTCTTCCTAACATCATTTTGCCAGCTCTTCATGGTTTTAAGAAAAGTGTAGCGATTGGTTTCCCAATCAGAGCCGCAAGAAGTTATTTTTGATATATCTAAGTTCATCTTTAACATTTTTTATCTCATTAAAGCAAATGTCAGGCCATCAGACTTAAGTGCATAATAAAGGTACAAATTTGTCACTTACAAAATCTGTCAGAGATTTTTTCCTAAGATTCTATCAAAAAAGAAGAATAATGAGGTAGGAAAATAATGCATGTAATTTTTTCTGATTATACAAGAAACTTAAAAAATAAAAGGGAAGTAAAAATTTACGATCCTACTTCCCTTTTTTTACACGAAAGAAAAATTGAAGGATTAAATTTCGAATTTAATTCCCTGTGCTAATGGAAGTGCTGTTCCATAATTTATTGTATTGGTTTGTCTTCTCATATAAGTTTTCCAAGCGTCAGATCCCGATTCTCTTCCGCCACCAGTTTCTTTTTCGCCACCAAAAGCCCCACCAATTTCAGCACCCGAAGTTCCGATATTTACATTAGCTATACCGCAATCAGATCCTTCAGCAGATAAAAAGATTTCTGCTTCTCTCATACTATTTGTGAAGATAGATGAAGATAATCCTTGCACAACACCGTTTTGAAGAGCGATTGCATTTTTAACATCACCAGAATACTTAATTAAATATAAGATTGGAGCAAATGTTTCTTCCTGAACGATCTTGTAATGATTTTCTGCTTCTACAATTGCTGGAACAACATAAGAACCCGATTTATATGTTTCACCTTCCAGAATCTGTCCACCATGAATAATTTTACCACCTTCATCAACAACTTGTTTTAAGGCATTCGTAAAATCTTTTATAGCATTTTTATCTATGAGCGGACCAACATGATTTTTTTCATCAAGTGGATTTCCAATTTTTAATCCGCTGTAAGCTTTTACTAATGATTCTTTTACTTTTGCATATATTGATTCATGAACAATTAGTCGTCTTGTAGAAGTACATCTTTGACCTGCTGTGCCAACCGCTCCAAACACAACCGCTGGCATTGCCATTTTAAGATCGACATCAGGAGTCATAATTATCGCATTGTTGCCACCGAGTTCAAGTATCGCTCTGCCAAATCTTTTTGCAATCACTTCACCGGCGTGTCTTCCAACAGTAGTTGAACCGGTTACAGAGATTAGTGGGATTCTTTTGTCATTTAAAATCTTCTCACCGATTGTTGATCCTTTCCCAACAATTAAGGCAAATATTCCTTCAGGTAAATTATTTTCAACCAAAACATCTTTAATTATATTTTGGCAAGCGATTGCTGATAGAGGAACCTTTGAAGAAGGTTTCCAAACATTAACATCACCGCAAACAGCTGCCAACATTGCATTCCATGCCCAAACAGCCACAGGAAAATTAAATGCAGAAATTGTGCAAACAATTCCTAGAGGATGGTATTGATCATACATTCTATGGTTTGGTCTTTCAGACTGCATTGTAAAACCATATAACTGTCTCGATTGTCCAACAGCAAAATCGCAAATATCTATCATCTCCTGTACCTCACCCATTCCCTCTTGCAAAGATTTTCCCATTTCAAAGGAAACAAGTGAACCAAGATCTTTTTTATGTGTGCGAAGTTTATCACCAATCTGTCTAACAATCTCACCACGTTTTGGTGCAGGAACAGTTCTCCAATATTTAAATGCTTCTTCAGCTGTTAACATTAATTTTTCAAGATCATTCTCTGATGCCTGATAAACTGACGCAATAAATTCACCTGTTGCAGGTGAATAAATTTTTAGTTCTCCGCTATCCGTTGTTTCATTCCATTTTGTTCCGGTTGATGATCCAAAATTCTTTTCATTGATACCAAGATTTTTTAAGAATTCCATTTTCTAACTCCTTATAACTGTTATTTAATTTTTTCAATAATTGATTTTAACGTAATGTCGGTCATTTTATTTTCAATTTCAACCTGGATTTGGGAAAATAGATCAAGAAAGAAATAATTTATTTTTTCAGATGTACCATTCGCATCAAGATTATCATCATTAACGTTTAAGTAAAAAGCTTTTCTATCTTCAATCGCACAATAGATTTCTTGTAGATGAATATCTTCAGGTTTTTTGAATAGTGAAAATCCACCCAGCATTCCGCTATCACTTCTAACTATTCCTGCCTTGCCTAACATTGATAAAAGTTTTCTGAGTTTGGATGCATTTATTCCTACAGAAACTGCAATCTCTGTACTATTTTTGGGCTTATCAGCTAGTGCCAGAAAACATAAGGCTTTTACTGAAGTGGATAATTTTGTTGATGCTGACATAAATTTTTTAATTGTTACAGTAAGTGTAACACTTATTAATAATAAAAACAAATACAAAGCTGTGATTGATTTGATATGAATTTATAAAGAGATGAAATGATAATTAGAAAGCATATCGGATGATTAGATAGGTTTATTTAGATTTTAGCCAAAATACTCACTTTCTTGCTATAAAAATAATAACCGTCTTTTATTTAAGGTAATTAGACAATCTTATGAAATAATTCTCAATCTTATTTATATTGTAACCAGAAATTAAAATTTTATGAATAAAAACATTAAATATTTTTCCACTTCTCAGCGAAGCTATTTCGTTTCCAGCTTCGAAAATGTATTCTAATCTCCATCTCCTATTTCTATCTTTCTCTAATTCATTACAATTTTTTAACTCATTATCTATTAGGAGTAGAAAATGAATTCTTTAATAACAGACGAAAAAAAATTACAAAACTCTTATACACCTTCGATTGACGCCGATCAGGTTATTAAGACGTTATCAAAATATATGCTCGCAGATGGATTTGAGATCATACTTGATCTTGATAAAAGCAACGGAGTAACAATTGTAGATCAAGTTACCGGAGATGAGTATCATGATTTTTTCACTTTCTTTGCATCGTCGCCAATTGGATTAAACCATCCTTACTTAAATTCAGATGAAGTTAGAAATGCACTTGGAAAAGTTGCAGTTAATAAACCTTCCAATTCGGATATCTATACAACTTACATGGCAGATTTTGTTGATACTTTTGCTAAGGTAGCCAAACCTGATTATATGAAACATCTTTTCTTTGTTTCAGGTGGAGCACTTGCAGTAGAAAACGGATTAAAAGTGGCATTTGATTGGAAAGTAAGAAAGAATTTTCTAAAAGGTTACAAAGAAGAAAAGGGACATAAAGTAATTCACTTTAAAGAAGCTTTTCATGGAAGAAGTGGTTACACAATGTCTCTTACAAATACCGATCCTACAAAGGTTAAGTATTTTCCAAAATTTGATTGGCCAAGAATTACAAATCCTAAAATTAAATTCCCGTTAGAAAATCATCTTGATGAAGTTATCCAACTTGAGGATAAAGCTTTAGCTGAAATTGAATTAGCTATCAAAAAAAATCTGGATGATATTGCTGTAATTATTATTGAACCGATTCAGGCAGAAGGCGGGGATAACTTTTTCCGTAAAGAATTTTTTATCAAGCTAAGAGAAATAGCTGACAAAAATGAAATCTTACTTATGTTTGATGAAGTACAGACGGGATTTGGATTAACAGGAAATTTTTGGGCTTCTGAATACTACGTTAAACCTGATATAATTGCATTTGGTAAAAAAGCACAGGTATGCGGAATAATGGTATCTGATAGAATTGATGATATTGATGATAATGTTTTCAAAGTTTCAAGTCGTATAAATTCTACCTGGGGTGCCGATCTAACCGATATGGTCCGTTCTAAATTTATACTTGATGTAATAAAAAATGAAAATCTAGTTGATAATGCTAAGCAAGTTGGTGAACATCTTAAATTTCAACTGGCAAAGATTCAAGAAGAATATCCTACTTTAATCTGCAATGTTCGTGGCTTAGGTTTAATGTGTTCATTCGATTTACCAATAGTAGAACTAAGGAATAAATTCAAAAATAATTGTTACAAAGAAAAACTTATGATTTTAGGATGCGGTGAAAAGTCAATTAGATTTAGACCACCATTGAATATTACAGAAAATGAAATTGAAAAGGGCTTGACTATTATCCGAAAAGTTTTAAGTTTTATGTCGTTCAATAAATAAAATATATATTAACTACTTGCACGGTGCGGCTCCTTTGTTGGAGCCGTAGCTGTTTTAAACTATTTTTATGTATGAAACTTTACATTGTAAGCACTCCAATCGGTAATCTTAAAGATATTACACTTCGTGCGATAGAAACACTTAAAGAAGTTGATTTTGTGTTATGTGAGGACACTCGTGTTTCAGGAAATCTTCTCAATCATTTTGAAATAAAAAAAGAACTTATTTCTCTAAACGCTTTTAATGAAAAAAATAAAATTGAATTTATTGTAAACAGAATTTTATCAAATCAAAGTGCTGCTCTAATTTCTGATGCTGGAACCCCATTAATTTCTGATCCCGGGGTTAGACTTGTTTCTGCTTGTATCGAAAAAGAAATAGAAATTATTCCAATTCCAGGCCCATCAGCATTAATTGCAGCTTTAAGTATGAGCGGTTTACCAACTGATGCTTTTGTGTTTGAAGGTTTTCTTCCTCAGAAAAAAGGAAGACAAACAAAACTGAAGGAATTGGCAATAGAACCAAGAACAATTGTTCTTTATGAATCGATGTACAGAATTGAAAAGTTATTAAATGAATTAAGTGAGTATCTGCCAGAAAGATTTGTTGTCGTTTGCAGGGAGATTACAAAAAAGTTTGAAGAAACCTGGCGAGGTTTTCCAAAAGATCTGTCCGAATCTTTTTCAGAAAAAATATCTAAAGGAGAATTTGTAGTTGTGATTGCTCCAAAAGATTGGATAGTTAAATAGTATTGTAAAATGTTAATAATGGAATGATGTACTATTCTTCGTTTTCATAATCAACAATTGAGCGAACATCATAAGGTTTTAACTTATCTCTCCCATTTAAGAAGGATAGCTCAACAATAAAAGAAACCTGTACTATTTCACCACCAGGTTTTTCAATCAACTGACATACTGCATTCATTGTTCCACCTGTTGCAAGTAAATCATCGTGCACTAATACTTTATCGCCAGGCAGAATCGCATCTTTGTGCATTTCAAGTTTATCCTCGCCATATTCAAGAAAATATGAGATTGAAACTTTTTCTGCAGGTAGCTTTCCAGGTTTACGTACAGGAATAAATCCGCAATTAAGTTTATGAGCCAGTACTGAACCAAAAATAAATCCACGAGATTCGATTCCAACAACTTTGGTTATCTGTTTACCTTTTGTGAACTCTAAAAGTTTACTGAGTGTGAAATCAAATGATTCTGGATTCTTAAGAAGAGTTGTGATATCTCTAAACATTATTCCAGCTTTTGGAAAATCCTTTACATTTCTGATATGTGATTTTAAATCCATTTATTTGTCCTTATTTAGAAAAGATTTAATTCCATTTTTAAAATCATCAGTAGATCGACTAATTACATTTAAGTTTATGCAATGATTAACAGCTTCTCTAACAGAAAGATTTGAAATATTGCTAATCATTAGTTTAGTTATTCTCATACTTTCATTAGAGTTTTTATTCAGTCTTTCAGCAATATTCAATGATTCACCTAACACATCTTCAGCAAGATAATTTACAAAGCCAATTTCATAAGCTCTTTTACCGGAAATATTTTCACCTTCCAATAACAATTGTTTAGCCAAACCTTCCCCAACTTTTCTTATTAAAAAGATGGAAACGATAGCTGGAATGAATCCAATTTTTACTTCACTATATCCAAATTTACTTTTTTCAGGGTGAGCAACAATAAAATCACAAACTGATGCAAGTCCGCAGCCACCTGCAATTGCGGATCCATTTACAGCAGCGATTGTTGGTTTGGGAAATTCATAAATCATTAAGAACATTTCAGCTAATGATTTTGAGTCTTCATAATTTTCAATTGTAGAGTTATCAGATATTTTTTGTAGATATTCTAAATCGGCACCCGAACAAAATGTATTTCCTTCTCCAGTTATAATTAAAGATTTTATTGAATTGTCTTTTGCATATTCACTCAACTTGGCTTTCAGTTGTTCAACAAGAAATGGATGAAGTGCATTTCTTTTTTCCGGACGATTTAGTGTGATGATTGCAGTATTATTTTTTATTTCTGATTTAAGCATTTATGATTTTTGATTTATAGTATTTTCTATTCTACACATAATTATTTCTATTCTGGAAAATGTCATTTCGACCGAAGGGAGAAATCCTAAACCATTCATTTTTCAGATTTCTCAGTCGAAGATTTCTTCGAAATGATAATTTAAAAATATTCCGTTATCAAAAACATCTGCAAATAAACTGAAAAAAAAGCTAATAATATTCCAGCTACAACTTGCGAAATTGAATGACATTTTAGTTCTTTTCTCGCCCATCCAACTAAAATTACAATTGGAAGTAAAAATAGTCCTATCCAACCAAATGCAAAAACTATTGCTGCAAAAGGTCCGGCTGCACCCATTGCGTGTGCGCTAATCTTCCAGAATTTATTTATAATAATTGTAATTACTGTGTTTGAAATATAGCAAAACCAAAATGCTATTGAAATAATGTTTAAATCATATTTTATCATAAACCATAATCCAATTAGATAAAAAACAATTGCAATAAGAAATGGAATTGTTCTTTCTTCTTTGATCGAAGCATCCTGATCAGCAAGTTTACCTTTTTTTCTGAGTATCAAAAAAAGTACGATCGGTGCAATGAATCCAAAGACTAGCACAATCATAATTGTTGCAAGTTGTTTACTAGATTCTGATTCCAATTGGAAAGCAAATATTGTAAATATGATTATTGTAAATAATGGCGGAACAAAAATAGTGGATACAATTCTTGCGAGTTTATGTGAAGAGAATAAATTCAATACTATATGGTTATTAATTTAATCTATCAAAAAGATAATTCAGTCTTTTTTAGCTCATCCAAATATCTTAGTAAAGTATCTCTAACCGGTATGTAATCTAAAAACTGCATTAGCTCATTTCTGATTTTAGAAGCGTGATGCATCCCTTTTAGATAGCCTGAATAAAATTTTCTATGCTCGATAACTGCTCTTCGCTCACCTTTAATACCAATTGCTAAATCCAAATGCCGAAGACAGGTATTGATTTTCATTTCATCATCAATCTTGGTATGGATATACCCTTTTTCTAGAATTTCTTTTGCTTCAAGAAATATCCAGGGATTTCCAATCGCACCGCGTGCAATCATAACTGCATCAGCATTTGTTTCATTAAAAGCTTGTTTTACATCAATTGCATCAAGAACATTGCCATTCAATGCAATTGGCATAGAAACAGCTTCTTTGACTCTTGGGATCCAACTCCAATCTGCATCTCCTTTGTGGCCCATTACACGGGTTCTGCAATGAATTGTTAATGCCTTTACACCGACATCCTCGAGACGTTTTGCAACTTCAACAATTTGAATTGAATTATTATCCCAGCCAATTCTTGTTTTAACTGTTACAGGCAGTGAAACAGAATCAACAACAGCTTTAACAAGTTCAACCAAATAGGGAATATCTTTTAACAATGCGGAACCTGCACCGCATCCAACAACATTCTTAACCCAGCAGCCAGCGTTGATATCAATCATATTTGGATTTTCAGCTTCAGCAATCTTTGCAGCACCAACCATAGATGCAATATTGCTGCCGTAAATCTGAATGCCAACCGGTCTTTCTGCTTCGATGATTTTTAATTTATTGTGTGTCCTTTCGTTTGAACGCACCAGACCTTCGGAGTTTACAAATTCTGTGTAAACAACATCAGC
>JBBQSH010000078.1:0-14668 GCA_038214015.1 Ignavibacteriales bacterium
GGATCAACACCAAAAACAGAAATCATTCCTTTGCTTGTTATTGTACGTTTGCATTCGCTGATAAATTTTTCTTTATTCGGGAAATGATGAATCGCATTTACACAAAAAATCAAATCAAAAAAATTATCCTTAAATGGAATGTGAACAGCATCAGCATTAACAAAGTTAAGATGTAATTTATCAGACTTTGCAATTTTCATCATATCAAACGAATAATCTAAACCAAAAATCTTTTTGTTTATGTCTTCAAGTGAACTTATCCATCTTCCTGTTCCGCATCCAGCCTCTAAAATATTTTTATAAAAATTTTTGGAAATAATATTTCTAATACTGTTTTCAATATTAATCAAATAGTTTTCCTTATATCGGTTGTTATATGTTGCCGAAATTTGTGCGTAGTCTGTTTTTTGCATTTTATAAGATTTATTAATTATTCCATCATAAAAGTAAAAATTAGAATTGTCATACTCAAAATTTCATCACAATTTTGTTGTAAACAAACACTGGCTTTTTTAGATTAAATAGGGCAGAATAATTTTTAATAATTTATTTTTTATAGGAGGCACTATGAACAAAATCTTTTCTTTTCTTATTGCAGTCATTATTATTTCAACAAGTGTGTTCGCTCAGGATGTTGAAAAAGTAAAAACAAAGATTGAAGCATTGAATAAAGTTTTTATCCAGGCTATGCTTGATAATGATACTGATAAACTGTTATCAATTTACACAGAAGACATTATTTCTATGCCGAGTTATCAACCTACCGTTAAAGGAATTACCAAAGTTAGAGAACTGAGTGAGATGCAGGCAAAATCAGGCTGGAAGACCACATATTTTGTATTAAGTATAACTGATGTAATTCTTGCAGGAAATCTTGCAATTGAAATCGGTAACTACGATATGAAAATGTCTGGACCCGATGTTCCCCAATGGGCAGATAATGGAAAGTATATCACAATCTGGGAAGAACAAAAAGATGGTTCTATGAAAATAAAAGTTGAAACATGGAATACGGATACAAATCCATGGGCACAAATGGAACAAACAAAACAAGAAGAAATGAATAAAGTGGAATAGAATTTCGTAATTCAGTCATCATACTGACACAATTAACGTTAATTGCGTCAGTTGATTGACTCATTTAATGATTCTATCCAAACATCTTAACCAGTACTTCTTTTCTATAATTAAAAATCTCACTTATTTTTTTTGATATAACAAGGGTGTTCATAATACGTCCTAAAAATCCAAACGGAACAACGTAACTGACAATATCTTCCATCATAACTCCGCCATCTTCCGTTTTTATAAAGATATGTTGATGATGCCAAAGTTTATATGGGCCATATCTTTGCTCATCAACAAAATAATTTGGTTCACTAACATGAGTAATTTCTGTAATCCAGGTTTGCGGAATATTCAGTAGAGGACGAACGAAATAAGTGATGATAATTCCTGCATACATTTTTTTAGGCAGCTCAGTTTTAACTTCAAAATTTAGCCAGGGCGGAGTGATTTTTGATAGATTTGTAGGGTTTGAGAAAAATTTCCAGGCAGTTTCTAAAGATATTGGTAATTTTTGTGATGTTTTTAGTTGATAAAGTTTCATAACCTTTTCATATTATTGATAGAGTTTTAACAAATTATAGGAACAAATAATTCCCGTCTTATGAATATTACTTCTATCGGAGAAATTCTGTTTGATATTTATCCGAACCACAAACGACTTGGCGGTGCCCCGCTGAATTTTATTTATCACGTTAAAAAGTTAACTGATAACGGAAATATTATTAGTCGTGTTGGCAAAGATGTTCTTGGCAACAAAGCGATTAATGATCTTAAACATTCCGGATTGTCTTTTGATTTTATCCAGCATGATAATCTTCATCCAACAGGAATGGCTTTGGTAACCTTAGATGATTCCGGCAATCCAAAATTTAAAATAGAGCCGGATTGTGCTTATGATTTTATAGAATTAAATGACGAAAATAATAATTTGATTAATGCTGATACAGATTGTCTTTACTTTGGAACACTTGCACAAAGATCGGATATTTCGCGTAAAACAATCCAATCCTTCTTCAATCGTGGATTTAAATATTTTGCGGATCTAAACCTACGCCAGAATTTTTATGATGAAGAAATTCTTAAGACATCGCTTGAAGCTGCTGATTTTATAAAAGTGAATTATGATGAAATGAATACTCTAAATGATTTCTTTGTACAAATGGAATATTCAACAGAGCGAGTTGCTTATGAACTTATGGAAAAGTTTGACATAAAAATGATTGCGGTTACACGCGGTAAGGAAGGTTCATCAATTTTTGAAAATGGAAAAAGATACAATCATTCTATCGATGATGTAAAAGTTGTTGATACGACCGGTGCTGGGGATGCTTTTGCTGCAATACTTTGTGTTGGTTATTTACACGGATTAGAAATTCCATATATTAATAAACTTGCAAATGATTTTGCCGCTGAGATTTGTCAGTTTGAAGGCGCGCTGCCAAAGTACGATAGGATTTACGAAAGTTTTAGAGAACAGATGGGATTTTTTTAGGATAGCCTTAAGTCTTAAACGGATGTGCAGATAAAAATAAAACTAAAAATAAGGTAAAGGACACAATAGAGATTACTATTGTACCCCCCAAATCAAATCTGGATTCTCTAATTTTTTCAACTTAATTCATTCCAATAATCTTTGTATCGCTACCTTGATATGTAATTAAAGAATCCCCAATTATTTTAACATTAGTGGTGTCATCTTTTTCAACTACAAATTCTTTCCCGTTTTTGTAAACGACTTTTATATCATTCATTTTTTCAAGATTGCCGTAATCATCCTTTGAAACCTCATAATATGAATGACAACCTGCTAAAAGAATTGAAAATGATAAAAGAAAAATAATCAACCGAAAAGCAATGTTTGAATATTTCATAATTAGGTTCTTTTAAATCCTATGTCTCTCAATAAGTTCTTCCGGAATTCTTGTTGGACGCCCAGATGTAAGTGATACAAGTGTGTAAAGCATTTTGCCTTCCACACAAATTTTATTTGTTGCTTTATTATAAACCCAAACGTTAATAGTAACTTGCGCGCCGCTCCAATCTCCAACCTGAGTTTTTACTAAGGCAACATCTCCAAACTTAAGTTCACGTTTGTATTGAAGGTGAACTTCGCTTGCAAACCAGTTTAATCCTTTTCCAATATATTCTTCCATCGGAACTTTATAATTATCGCGCATTTGTATAAATCTTGCTGTTTGTATGTAATCAAGATATTTTGAATTGTGGACGTGATGGTTCATGTCAATATCATCTGGGCGCACAATTATTTCAGTTTCAAAAATTGAATTGGTATTAGTTTCCTTATTCATCAGTTACATCTCAATAAAATTTTTAAGAAGTTTTAATCCTGCCTCACCGGACATTTCAGGATGGAATTGTACACCATAAGCATTCTCATTTTCAATGGAAGAGCAAAAGCCTATAGTCTTTTGACAAGTTGATGTTGATAAATCACTTTTGGGTAAATAATATGAATTGTTAAAAAAGAATTGGACGTTATTATCAATCCCATCAAACAATGCGCTCTGCCTGCAAATATTTATATTGTGCATACCTTTATAAGATGATTCCTCAACTGTATCATCAAATTTTATTGCCGTCCCGGGAAAAAACCCAAGACAAGAAAAATTTCCTTCGGTTGAATAATCAGCCATTAACTGCATTCCTAATCCAATTCCAAGTATCGGTTTTTTAATAACTCGTAAAACAGAATACAGGTTAAGCATTTGAATTTTTTTCATCACAGCGGGAGCATTTCCGCAGCCGGCAAAGATAATTTTATCAGCGCCGCAAATATCCTGTTCGTTTCTTGAGACTTTATAATTATTAGTAATTTTACTAATCGATGCCGCTACTTCATTGATGCAAACATCGCCATAATCTACTATTGTAATCATTTGTAAAAATAATATTCTGGTTTAACAAGTTAAATTTAAATCTGTAATAAACTACTCTTTAAAAATAACAATACTAATCCAGTATTTCTTGCTTAAAAGTAGTTATTGATTTGTTATTCTTTCTTCAAATGCCTTAACAAATCTAAGCGGGGATTGGTTATCTTTATTTAAATAAAGCGATGGTTCGATGAGCTCCAATTCAATCAAAGCAAATTCATTTTCTTTTGTCCTAACTAAATCAACTCTGCCGTAAAGCGGAATAGTGGATAGTTTTTTTATGATGTTTTCTGCAATTAATATTAATTCAGAGGATACTTTGAATGGCTGAATATTTCCGCCATGTTCTTCCTGAACGCGGAAATCATTGTCTTTTGGTTTCTTCAAGACTGAATGGCTGAACTTTCCATTAAAAAAGAATAAAGAATATTCACCTTCATCAATAATGTTTTTTAAAAACGGCTGGATCATAAACTCTCTTGTCGAAAATATTTTTTCTAACTGCCCAAGGTTTATATTTAATTTGTCTCTGGTTAATCTGAAAGTATTATCAGCATTTGCGCTAATGTTCGGTTTGATAATTATCTCATCCGTATTAAGTTTTTCAAAATATTCGTTTGCCAAATTTGTGTTAAAATTTTTCTCCCAAATCGTGTTAACTATTTTTGCACCTTTCTGTTCAAGATCAAAAAGATAATTTTTATTCATGTTCCATTTCATTAAATCAAGATCATTTTCAAGGTGAGATACACCATTAATCTTTTCCAAAACATTTATAAATTTTTCAGAATCATTTTGATAATCCCACGTTGATCTAACAATTACAGCATAGTAATCATTCCAGTTTACATTTTCATTACGCCAGGAAATTTCTTCTGCAATCCAGCCAATTTTTTTCATTGGTTCAAATAACAGTTTATCATACGTAAAAAAGTTTTCAAGATTATCTGTAGATAGAAATGCGACTTTATTGTTCATTATGCTTTTATGGTTTTTGAAAATTAATATTTGCCTCGAAAATTAAAGATCAAAAACTGATTTACAAAAAATAATTATTTAACTTTGCCGCGTCGATGTAGAAAAAATAAAAACTAAAAAGAGAGACCCCTTCTGTGGAATGGATTATACTGATTCTATGGCTTTCCATAATTAATGGCGGGCTTGGCGGGCAATACGTTTTAAACTGGATGGCTAATCAGCCTAAATATACAGGCGGAAGTAAAGTTGATATTTCTCCCGGAGTTATGACTTGGTGGCGGGAAATTTCTAAACTTGCATGGGCAGTTGTTGCTGTTTCCGTTGAACTAATTCGTGGTAAGGAAGTAAAATATTTGTGGCCGGGATTTGTTTCGTTAACTACAATAATTGTTTGTGCCTTTACCGGTGTTATAGAGAATATTGGTTTCTTTTACCTACCGAGAAATCACTCACCGCACGTTTACGCACCTTACGTAAATGTGTATCTTGCTTTTCTTCCTTTCTTTGGAAAAGTTTTGTTCAACGCTCCAATCCGTAAAGAACATTGGATCGGTATATCGCTAGTTATTGCTGGGTTGGCGACACCACATATTCCATGGTTGTTTGGATTTGCGCAAGAAAATAGCGAGGCTCTAGATATAACTGCAATTATCTGGATACTTATTATTAACGGATGTTTACTTTCGCAGCAAGTCTTAAATAATAAAACTGTTCAAACAGCTTTGCCTGGTGTAGGACCAAATGCTTTTGTTTTATGGCGTGAGATCTGGAAAATGATTTTTATTTCATCAGCAATTTTTATTATTCCGCTAGTCGGAAATATGATGAATGCTAATATGCCGGGATCTGTAGCATCTGCTAAATTTGAAACAAGAGTTTTGAACAAAGTTGATGAAAGCAAAAAGGAATACTTGCTTAACTACTATGCAAAATCAGATAATAATTATATTTTAAAATCTGATGTGTCTGAAAAGGAAGAAGAAAAAATTAAAGAGATTATTAAATCAACAGAATATCATCGGTTCTTCTCTTTGTTTGATGGAAGCATAATTCCAAATAACTGGCTGCCAATACTTTTTGTAATAGCTGCCGGATTAACGGGATATATTTACAGTTTTGGATTCTTTAAACTTTCAAAATTTGCTGCACATTTTTGGGTTCCTTATACGAATGTTTGGCTTGCTTTACTTCCGTTTATTATGCTTTTGTTTGGAAAAGATGTTACTGGTTTTCAAATAGCTGGTGCAGTTGTAGTAACCGCAGGTCTAATGGTCGGCCTTATGGATTACAACAAAAACAAAGTTGTAGAGATTGAAAAGAAAAATTAATTATAATTATATCGCACAAAAATTGTAGAAGTTAAAAGGATTTACGTAGAAGAGCATTTGGATTAGCATTCGGTTTGATGCTTGGTTTATCGTTTCTTCTAGGAAATTACTGGCTATTACTGATTGATTCCCAGGGAGATTTTTTTTCCAAATTTTCTTCATTCTTTTTTGGGTACACTTTCTCCTGGGTGGGAGCACTAATCGGATTTTTCTGGGCGTTTATATATGGATTCTTCTTCGGAGTTTTTCTTGAATGGTTATACAACATTATAAGCAGAATGATTTACAGCAACAGATAAAAATGATTTATTAATTTTAATACACAAACCCAGCTTCTTTTAGTGACCTGTTTTTTTAAATCAATAATTAATTTTTTACTTCTTAACAGCCGGATATAATTTTTTCATCTCTCTCACTGAAAGTTCAATCATTTTCTTTAAAACTTTAATATCCACATCTTTTAATGATTTTATATACAAACACACCTTGCTTGTTTTGTATTTACCAAGTTTTTCAAGAAGGGGTTGCTGTATTTCAAATCCCGGCATTAAATAGATTGTAAGATTTTGCTTGCGTGGTGAAAAACCCGCTATACACATATCGCCTTCGTGTCCGCTTGCATATTTGTAATGATAATTGCCAAAACCGATGATGCTTGGACCCCACATTTTAGGATCTTCTTTTGTTACAGATTTCATCAGCTTAATTATATTATAGCAATCTCCGCGAACAGATTCATCTTTAATCTTATTAATAAATGCATCCACACTAGCATTAGTTTGCTTCGTTTTATTTTCTGCCATAAGTCTTTCCTTAAGTTTATTTTGATGGTTGTATTAACGTAATTTTTAATTAATATTTATTATCAGATATAAATCTTTTCGGATTGGTTAGATCGATACATTTAACACTTAAGTAATTTTATAAATCAAAATAATAATATGCCGAATACAAAAAAATCTTTATCCCTAGCAAAAGAAAAAATAAAAATCCTTTTACTTGAAGGATTGCACAATAACGCATTACAACTTTTTGATGAAAACGGATATAATAATGTCGAGTATCATAAAGGCTCACCAAATAAATCTGAACTAATTGAACAGATTAAAGATGTACACTTACTCGGAATACGATCTAAAACAAACATTACAAATGATATTCTTAAGCATGCAAAAAAAATCATAGCAATTGGATGTTACAGCATTGGTACAAATCAGGTTGATTTATTTTCTGCAAAACTTCACGGTATTCCTGTTTTTAATGCTCCGTTTTCTAACACTCGTTCTGTTGCAGAACTTGTAATTGCTGAATGTATTTTTCTTATCCGCGGAATTCCGGAAAAAAACTTTGCAGCACACAATGGTGTTTGGCTTAAAGATGCTTCTAATTCTTATGAAGTTAGAGGAAAGAATTTAGGAATTGTTGGATACGGACATATTGGTTCGCAAGTTTCAATTCTTGCAGAGTCACTCGGGATGAATGTTTACTATTATGATATTGAAAAAAAACTAAATCTTGGTAATGCAAAATCGTGTTCAAGTTTGCAGGAACTTCTTTCAATTTCAGAAATTGTTACACTTCACGTTCCGGAAACTGATCTTACAAAAAATATGATCAGTTATGCAGATTTAAGTTTGATGAAGAAAGGCTCATATTTAATTAATGCATCTAGAGGCTCTGTTGTTATGATCGATGCACTTGCAAAATCACTTGAAGAAAATCATTTAGCCGGAGCCGCTATTGATGTTTTTCCCGAAGAACCAAACTCAAATAAAGATTCTTTTAAAAATGTATTACAAAAATTTCCAAATGTAATTTTAACTCCGCACATTGGCGGCAGCACATCCGAAGCGCAGGCAAACATTGCACTTGAAGTTTCAGAAAAGCTTGTTAGGTATTGTGATGTTGGAACAACCATAGGTGCAACAAACTTTGTTGAAGTTGCATTAACGCCTAATCTTAATAAGCAGAGATATTTACATATACATAAAAATCAACCTGGGGTATTAAACAAAATTACCAGTGTGTTCACCTCAAGAAAACTTAACATTGCGTCTCAATACTTACAGACAGATGCACACATTGGTTACGTTATAATTGATATCGATCAAAAAGAAAATGCTGACGAGATAATGAAAGAACTAAAAGCAATTCCCGAAACAATTAAAACTAGAATGCTGCTTTAGTTTTTTCCTTATTCCCCTTCTTCATCAAGATTATCTTCCCAAAGGTATTTTTTTGTTTCACTTGCAATTACTCCGCTTAGTAAAAGTAATGAAACAAGATTAGGAACCGCCATAAGTGCGTTTGTAATATCAGCAAAAGTCCAGACAACATTTAAAGACATAACCGAACCGATCATAACAAACATTACCCAAAGATAACGGTAAGGCTTTATAACTTTATTTCCGAAAAGATATTCTGCCGCTTTCTCACCGTAATAAGACCATCCAAGTATTGTGGAAAAAACAAATGTTAACAATCCAAGTGTTAAAACAATTGGACCGATAATATGAAAATCACTGAAAGCTTGTTTGGTTAACGCCGCACCTGAAAGTCCTTTTACCCATTCGCCGGAATTTACAATCACCAATCCGGTTATTGCACAAACGACAACAGTATCCCAAAATGTTCCTGTTGAAGAAACCAAAGCCTGTCGCACTGGATTTTTAGTTTGTGCAGCAGCAGCAACAATCGGCGCACTTCCCAACCCCGATTCATTTGAAAAAAGTCCGCGAGCAATTCCAAATCTTATTGCTTCTTTCATACCCGCTCCAAGAAAACCACCAACAACAGCGTGTCCGCTAAAAGCACTGTTAAGTATTAGCATAACCGTATCGGGAATTCCGCTAATGTTCATTCCAAGAACTATTAAACATCCAACCACATAAGTAATTGCCATAAAGGGTACGAGCCTTTCACATACTTTTGCAATAGATTTTATTCCGCCGATGATAACAACTGCAGTAAGAATAGTTAACACCAAACCTGTAATCCACATTGGTATTTGAAAAGATTCATACACTAATGTTGAAATAGAATTTGCCTGTACCATATTTCCAATTCCGAATGCTGTAACTGATGTGAAAGCGGCAAACAAAACCGCAAGCCACTTCATATTTAAACCGCGCTCAAGTACATACATTGGTCCGCCGGCCATAGTACCATCGGGCATCTTAACTCTGTACTTTACGGAAAGTAAAGCTTCGCTGTATTTGGTAGCAATTCCAAAAACGCCGGTTAACCACATCCATAAAACGGCTCCGGGTCCGCCCGCAGCAACAGCAGTTGAAACGCCAACAATATTTCCAGTCCCGATTGTTGCTGCAAGAGCTGTAGTCAATGCTCCAAACTGACTTATATCACCTTTACCTTCCTTATCTCTGCGTAAAGAAATTTTTATTGCTTTACCAATAAACCTTTGGATAATCTTAAGACGAAATGTTAAAAAGACGTGTGTACCAAAGAGAAGAATGATAAGCGGATATCCCCAAAGTAAATCGCTGATTTGAGTAAGGATGTTTTCTAAGGCTTCCATAAATCTCCTTTAATTTTATTGGGCGATTAAAACGGATCACAGTTTAATATTTCAAAGATATGATTGAATGTCTCACAAAAAAAATCCCGAAGGGTATTCGGGATTAATAAAATTTAAAAATTGAAAATATATTTAACTCAAAACATTTACTTTAGTGGGACCTTCATCTGTAAAAATTTTCCATTGAACGACTGCACCCGCTATAAATAAAATAATTGATAGCCAGTATGCAAATTGATAATCAAGCGTTATAACATTTTGTCCGCTAACATTTAAATCAGCATCACCATCAAGGCTAACTTTAAGTAAAAGCAAAAACACTACCCCCGCAATTGAAACAACAATGTTAGCTAGTGCGGGGATTCTCATTTTAAAGAAGCTTATAACCAAACCAATAATTGCTGCAACAAAAGCAAAAAGGGCTAATGGTTGTGATTCAATTTCTTTCTTTTGATCTGTATTAAGATCGTCAGAAGAATTCATTTCACCGCCAAACATTCCCGTTGCTTCTACTTCTGTTCCCGTGATAAGCTGAAAACCAGTAATGCTCATAATTGTTTGTCCGCCGCAGGAAAGATTTACAAAGGGCATAAAAAATAATATTACTATTACTCCATAAAATGCAGGTGAAAATTTTTTTAAGGGTTCCATTATTATCTCTTATGATGATGATTAAAAGAATTTAAAATTTAACTTTGTACTACATATAAACTGGAAGCCACGCTCTTTTAAAGATCTCTTGCACCAAAAGTATCCCCTTGTCTAATATCTCCGGAAGTAAATCCTTTATAAAACCATTTTTTTCTCTGAGCAGATGTTCCATGCGTAAATGATTCAGGAACAACATAACCTTGCGCCTGCTTTTGAATATTGTCATCACCAACTGCGCTTGCTGCATTTAATGCTTCTTCAAGATCACCGCTCTCAAGCAGATCTTGCTGTTCTGTATAGTGCGCCCAAATTCCAGCATAAAAATCTGCCTGCAATTCTAATCTTACAGAATATTTATTATACTCCTCTTTACTCACTTGTGAACGAAGCTCATTCATCTTATCCATTACACCCGTTAAGTTTTGTATATGATGTCCAACTTCGTGCGCGATAACATATGCCATTGCAAAATCACCAGGTGCTTTAAAGCGTTTTTGCAGTTCCTCAAAAAAACTTAAATCGATATATAATTTTTCATCACCGGGACAGTAAAAAGGACCGGTTGATGCGCCTGCAACTCCGCAAGCAGATTGAACCTGACCGCTGAATAATACTAATTTGGGTTCCCGATACGTTGCACCATCTTCTTTAAATAATCCGTGCCAAACATTTTCGGTTTCTGCAAGAACTACAGAAACAAACTGTGCAAGTTCTTTCTCCTGTGCTGTTTCGGTATAATTTGAATTTGTTGTTTGGTCAGTTGTTTGAACATTTTGCAGTATTGATGTAGGATCCCCGCCAAGCAGAAGAACAACAATCACAATTGCAATAGTTCCAATGCCGCCGCCAACCATTCCTTTCCCTTTGAATGACATACCCCGTCTGTCTTCAACATTAGAACTTTCTTTTCTGTCTTTCCAGCGCATCTTAAATCCTTTCGATGATATAATTAATTTATAATTCTGATGTAGATATTATAATATCAGAAAGATTGCATGAATAAATTAGTAACTGTGGATTAGCAAAGCAATAAGGTGGAAAAATATTTATAGGATTACTTTTTGAGTAAAGCAAAAGTAAGAAGAATTAACTTCCGGCTAACCTAATAAAGATTAGCCGGATCTGTGAATATGAAAATTATTTTATTAGGATCATCTTCTTCGTGTCAACAAAACTACCTGCTTGCAAACGATAAAAGTAAACTCCGCTTGTATATTTTGTTGCATCAAACTCTACCTCATAAGTCCCTGCAGGTTTTTCTTCATTTACAAGGGTAACAACTTCATTCCCAAGTACATCGTAAACTTTTAAGGTTTGATGACTGCCAACCGGTGACTGCCAACTGATTTTTGTACTTGGATTAAACGGATTTGGGTAATTCTGATACAATGCAAATTCACTAGGAATTAAATTCTCTTCCATTTCGGCTTTTGTGTAAACATCATTCAAATAACCTGGCGTACCGTAAAGACCTGAAGCATTCCAGCTATCTGCAAGTGAGTTATCCAATTGCGGATTTATCAAAGATAAAGTGGGACCGTTTCCGTTCGGCTGAAATGGCCAGCCTCCTCCTGATGAAAATGTAACTTCATCAACAATATTTTCGAAATTATCTTTTAAGATTACAATATCACCATCACTGCTTAATCCGAAACCAATGTTGCCAATCATCTTTGTGTGTGCCGGATAAAGCAGCCTGAATTTTGTTGTGTCTCTGCACAGCACAAGATAATCTTTTACCCCAATTGTTGTATTTGATGGAAATGTAAACTGGTTAGAAACATTATCATCAACAAATTTCCAGCCTGAAATATCAATCGCTGCATCATCGGGATTATAAAATTCTACCCAGTCTTCCGTATCAAATACCGTAGATGATTTATAATTAATTTCATTTATCAGAACTGAGGTTACGATTAATTCCGCAGGTTCAAATACAGCGGTTAATGTTGAGTTGACACTTAACACAACCATAATTTCCGGAGATGTTGAAGTAGAAATTCCTTCCCATCTTACAAATCTATATCCCGGTAATGGCAGGGCTTTAATTCTTATTGGAATGTTTTTGAAAAATACATTTGCAGAACCATTCTTTTTCATTTCAACATTACTAGTAAATACTTTTCCCCATGCTGGATTGTTTCTGCTTATAATTAATGAATTCGATCCGGGAATACCAAACTTAGCATAAAAATGCCCTCTAACATTTGTGGGTCTATCCACAGCAAAACTTCTCATCATATCAATAAGTTCCTGCCAGCTTGATCCATAAGAAATTGACTGCGGCCAGCGTTCTTTGTGTCTCGGAATTTCGGATTCAATATTCTGACCCAAACTATCAATTACTGCAAGAACATGATTTGTTTCAAAGGTTGTATTTACATGCGCAGCAAAACGCTGTATAAACTCGTTTTTAAAATCTGGATTATCTAACATTTTCCTGAACATTAATGTAGACCAGGGTGGATTCGGCCAAGCGGGTCCATTTGTTGCCGTTGCCTGCGCTAAAGTATTTGTAGTTGCTAATCCTTCTGCATTGCCGCCAAAAGTAAAATCAAGATCGTAAATCATCCATCGCCATTTTGAACCGGCAGCACGTTCACGCCACAATTTCATATTTGATCCGGGCCAATCACCATTAGCAGAATATATTTGTGCAATCTGATAATCAATGTATTCATCAAGATCTACAATTGATTTTATGTAATCATAGTTTTGCTGATTTGCAAGATAATTTGTTGATATAAAATCTATCATTTCATTGTATGCAATTAAATCTCCGCTGTTTGCAACTATGCCTTTGCTAATTTCGATAAGATCAATATTGTCTTTATCTGCACCGTGATGATAAAACACATAATGTTCATTTAATTTTTCGCGGATGTTATGAATTCCCCAGTACTCGCCATTAATAAATAATATAGATGGACGGTAATCCTGATAATCTAATTTCATTCCTTGTTCAATAAGTGTTTGTACCATTGCATCACGGAACATTGTTCTCCACCAATCCTGCCCTGAACTGCGAAGAATAAAATTATTGTATTCATAAACCGGGATATCATCAAACAAACGATAGCGCAGTTTATCGTTTCCATATTCGCCTCTGAAAAAGAATGCAAGCGATTTTTCAGGATATAAACGGCTGCATCCGCCATTAATTTTTACACCTGTATTAACCTTAAATGCAAGCGATTTATCAAACTCAAAAAATTCTAGGCTTACCGGTCGTTCCCAATCCTGGTTCCAGTTTCTGGGCTGATTGCTGCAGTTACCAGGAATCCCATTGCTTCCCACTACATAAATTCCCGAAGTATCGCTAAAAAAGTTTGCAGGATCGGTTACAAGTGAAAACACAGGAAGATCTGTTGCTTCATTAATAAAATATGTTCTTGTTTCTGTAATGCTTGGAGTAAATCCATCTTTAAATGCACGAAATCTTAAAACTGATGTAGAATCAATTTGTATTGGAATTGAATATACGCTGCTTGATGATTCTGGAATTGTTCCATCGTTGGTATAACGAATTGTTACATCAGTTAAGCTGTGCGATGCTGAAACATTAATTGATGATGAAAAGAATCCACTTTGTGTTGAGATAGAAGGTATAGGAAGAATATTAAAAATACCGGATTCTAAATTTGGGGTGCCCGGTGTCGCGGGAGAAAATTTATACCAGTTATTAGTGCCATTTGGAAATCTTCCTGTTGAAACATCAATTTGCTGCAATCCATATGTTAAAGTATCAATAAGCTGCACTAACGGATCAAACAATCCAATGCTTTCTCCATCTGCACTTAATTTAAAATTTGCATGGTTACCTGTGTTCGCATCATCGGCCCAGATTAATGCATATCCACCAGCTTCAACTATTAAATCATTTTGAATCTTATATTTTTGCGGCTGCGATAAGTCATCTGTTATATAAAAATCTTTTAAGTTTATATAGGATTGGCCGGAATTATAAATCTCAATCCAATCTGCATAATTATTAAAATCGGGATCTGCTATCGTTGAAGAATTTGAAGCCATAAACTCATTGATGAAAAGTACCTGTGCAAACAAAGTACAATTAAATATGAAGAAGAAGATAAATGACCACACCGCAGATTTTAAAAGAGATCTCATTTTAAGTATTCGTTTTATTTTATAATGCAAAATACTCCATAACATTATAATAATAACTACATAAAAAAGGCACGATTTCTCGT
>JBBQSH010000079.1:0-14455 GCA_038214015.1 Ignavibacteriales bacterium
TCTGTTATCATCTTTACTGCTGATAACTTGAATTCTTTATCGTAACTCCTTCTTTTTTCTGACATTTTGTGCTCCTATGTTTTTTACTTTTTACTAAATATAGTTGCTTTTCTTTTTATCTACTATATGGGGGTAGGATCAGCATCGGTATTAAGCTAATTCTTGTTAGTTCTGGCGTTGAAGGTGTTTGGCATATGCATAAAATATGGGGAATAATATTGCCGGGATTTAACGGCTTAGATTCTCTGAGCCTTTTAATTGGTTTGGTTGAAGTATCGCTGGGATCTTATTTAATCGGTTATATTATTGTTCCCACTTATAATTTCCTGATCAGAAAAAAAGTGAGCGAGCATAAAATTGAAGTAAAGCCGATTATTGTAAGGTTCAAGATTTTGTTTGTATCATTTGCTGTTTATATCTCAATACTCTTCACCCTTTGCTTATTATATGATTTGATTGTTCCAGCCGAGTATCAAATGCTGGCTTTATGGAAATTATTATTACCCGGTTTCACAGGGTTAACGTTTTCAAATTATTTACTCGGGCTTGGTGAAATAACGATCTACAGCGTTTACACAGCATACATATTTTCAATAACGCTAAACTTTTTTGAAAAATCTCAATTAAAAAAATCAGAAGAAAATCCTCTTCCTCAATGGAGTCCTCCTGATACGGATATTAAAGTATTGAACGTTGAAGGAGATGAATTCACCAAAGGCGAAACGCTAGGCGGAAAAGTAAATTCCCCGCAGGCGAACCGCTCTGCTAGAAAAAAGTATGATGAAAAATATTGTGGAGTTGCCTTAGGAGTCTTTGCAGTATTTGTTTTTATTCTCGGCGCCCAAAGCTTATGCTTACCCTTTGTTTAATAATGGGAAAGCTACGTTTGCAACTTGTTTATTCGAAGATTTTAAGAATGAAAAATTATATTATGAAAGATCGTTACAAAGATTAAAATCAGTAATTGAAATTGATATAGATGAGCCAAAAGAGTTTGGTGGGTTCGTAAATTTTTTTAATGAACCAATCACCATTAAAGATGATAAAATATTGTATGTGGGTGAGAACGCCGGTTTTCAAGATGCACTTTGGGGATTTGGAATTAAATACGCAATGCTTTCGGGTTATTATGCTGCCCAGAGCATAATTCATAGAAAGGATTATTATAAACTATGTGAAGAAAATATTTTTTCAAAACTTAAAACTTCGCTCGCCAACCGTTGGCTGTTCGCTCATTTATTTAATCCTGGCTACAGTTATCTTCTAAATAAAATAGAAAAAATGGATGATATAATTCCGGCTTTAAGAAAGCATTACAATATATCGCTGAGCAAAAAATTACTTTATAAAATTGCCAAACGATGGTACAAAACGAGATTAATTGATAAGCAATGTTTGCACATACACTGCGATTGCGTTTGGTGCAGGCACGGAAAGCATGCACACAGTTAGTTAAATATTAAATCCGATGTATAGAACGGAGATGAGAAAATGTCTGAAACATTAATCTATATAATAGTATTTGCTGCAATTATGTTTTTTATGCACAGAGGGCACGGCGCTCACGGCGGTGGCGGAATGGATGGCTGTGGTAACCATTCTCACGGTTCGCATAAAGGACACGGGCAAAAAGCTGATGAATCTGCTGAAGATGCTAAAAAAGAAAATGAACATCAGCATAATCATTGAATTTAATTGACGTATTAAGATGGTTGTAAAAATTCGATTTTTAGTTCTGTTAGTTACTACTCTAATCTTTGGTATTGCATGGGCAGCAGTCTATTTACTTTTTTCAACATTTCACGGAATGACAAAAATGTTTAACGGGAAATTTATTTTCTTCTTAGCGCGTATTCTTGATATTCACCCGTACACTATTAAAACAGGGTTTACATTTGCTTTTTTCGATGGAGCATTATTAGGTTTTTTAATCGGCATAATCCTACTGAAGATTTATAAGAGGAATAGAGTTTAATTAGGAATTTTAAAAGGGATTTTTAAATTAAACCACATAACAATTTTCAGCATACAATTTTAATGCTGCTTGCTGCCGCTATCCGTTTTATGAATCGTTAGAAATTAATTGACCGTATGTTTAATCACAAATCTTAAAAGAATACTATGAAAGAGATTGACAATACTGAAATCATAAGGAATAGATATAATAGATATTCAAAATTTTATGACATCTTTGAAGCACCTATGGAATTATTTGCATCCAGGCGGAGAAAAGAGTTGGTAAAATTTAGTTCGGGTAAAGTATTAGAAGTTGGCGTGGGCACTGGTAAAAACATTTCGTATTATCCGGATGGAATAGATTTAATAGCTATTGATTTTAGCGATGGAATGCTTTCTAAGGCAGTTAAAAAGTGGAAGAATAAATCAAATATTAATTTTATGAAAATGGATATACAGGCTGCTACATTTGAATTGGATACATTCGATACAGTCATTGCTTCCTATGTGTTTTGTTCTGTACCGGATCCGATCAAAGGGTTAAAAGAAATTAGCAGAATATGTAAAAGCGGAGGTAAAATAGTTTTATTGGAACACGTAAGAAGTGATAACAGAATTTTAGATTTTCTAATGGATTTGGTTAATCCAATAGTTGTGAGAAATTTTGGTTTCAATATAAATAGAAATACAGAATCTAATTTGCTTAAAGCCGAAATTAGTTCTTACAGAATAAAGCATTTGTTCTTTGATTTAGTTAAACTCTTTGTAATTGACAATAAGAAATAATCTTCATTAATAGTCATCCAATTAAGTTTCTTTAAAATTCTAAATATTTTTAAATCGAATAATTAGAAAAAGTTAGATTTTTAGTAACAACAGCAACTTTTCTATTGGCATATATCTTGGATTGTTAGAACAGATTTAAGGAGATAAGGAAATGAACAATGAGTTAATAATGTTGGTAATAAGTTCTATTACTTCCATTCTATTGTTAAATGGAATTTTAACAATTAGAAAACTTCAACCTAATAAGCTGAAAAAGCTTAACAATAAAAACTAACTATATGTAATAAATTAAAACAAAGGTGAAAAAATGTTAAAGAAAAACTTAATTACCCTATTTGTATTTGGACTTCTATTCGCTTTTGTGCCTATTATAAATGCACAGGAAAAACCGACAGAAAAGAAAGATAACCAGATGATGATGCAAAATGATGATATGCAGAAATGTATGGATAAAATTGCTTCCGACAGCACAATGAGAATGCAAATGATGGATAAGATGATGACTCATACTAAGGATGACAACGAAGGTATGATGCAGATGTGTAAATCAATGATGGATAATCCGGAAATGCACAAGATGATGATGGAAATGATGCACAATGAAGGAATGATGGAAGGTGGAATGATGAACCACAAGATGATGGATAAGAAAATGACGAATGATTCAACTAATACGATGGACAAATCAGAACACGAGACTCATCATCCAAAAAAGTAATCGATGTAAAATCTATAAGGAAAAAATAAAATGTTGAACGAAGTGAAATCAAGCCCACTTGGCGACAAGACAGTCCCCACAGGAACACACGACCCCGTATGCGGAATGGAAGTGAAATCACCTTCAAAATATTATATTGATATGGATGGAAAAAAGTATGAGTTCTGCTCGGATAATTGTCAGGACAAATTTGCTCTCGACCCTTATAAATATATTAAAAAGATGAATAAAGCTGAACCATCAAATAGAACGACAAGCTATGGAATAGAAAAACTTTCTTTGCCTGTAGTAGGTTTGCATTGCACATCCTGTGTTAACACGATAGAAAAAGAAATAAAGAGGCTGCCCGGCATAAAGGTAGCTCACGTAAATTATGCAACAGAAACTGCGCTTGTTGAATTTAAAAGTGGTGAAACTAATACAGAAGAAATTATTGGGGCAATAAAAAAAGCGGGTTATAAAACCGGGCAGTCAACTCTAAAAATTGGAATAAGAGGAATGCACTGCGGGTCATGTGTTTCTAAAATCGAAAAAGAGCTAAAACAAAAAAGCGGTGTTATTTCTGCAAGCGTTGACCTTGGAACTGAATCGGCAATAATAAAATATATACCAGGATTGATTCAGCTTGATAATCTAAAAAAAGTAATCGAAAAACTTGGCTATGAAACTTATCCCATTGCAGGCTTAAAGCAGGAAAAAGAAACAATTGAAAAAGAAGCTAAAGGAAAAGTTGAAGAACCAGTTGATGAGAACCAGGCTGCGCGTGAAAAAGAATATAAAACTTTAATGCACAAATTTATTTTTGCTGCGATACTTGCACTGCCTGTTATTTTCTTCAGTTATCCAACTGTTTGGGGTTTACCCGAGCAATTTCAAATGGGTTCACCTGTTTTAAGATACATCTGGATGGCAATGGGAATATTGGCTCTGCCAGTGATGTTCTGGGCCGGATCCCAGTTTTACACTGGTGCATTAGCTGCATTTAAAAATCGTTCGGCAAATATGCACACTTTAATTGCTACCGGAATTTCTGCAGCATGGATCTATTCGATGATAGCGACATACTTTCCGCAAATATTTCCTGTAGCTGGATTAGCCGATCAGTTCTTTGATGTGATTTTTGTTGTAGTGGCGTTGGTTGTTCTTGGAATGGCTCTTGAGATTAGAGCAAAAGGGAAAAGTTCGGAAGCAATAAAAAAATTAATTGGCTTGCAGGCAAAGACAGCGAGAGTTCTTCGTGATGGAAATGAGATTGACCTTCCGATTGAAGAAGTTGTTCTTGATGATTTAATTATAGTGAGACCCGGAGAAAAAATTCCTGTTGATGGTATCCTTGTAGATGGATCATCATCATTAGATGAGTCAATGATTACCGGCGAATCTATTCCCGTTGAAAAGCGTGAAGGTGATGAAGTCATAGGTGCTACTATTAATAAAACCGGCTCCTTTAAATTCAAAGCTACAAAAGTTGGAAAGGATACAGCGCTCGCACAAATTATTCAGATGGTTGAACAGGCTCAGAGTTCTAAAGCTCCCATTCAAAAAATTGTTGATAAGGTTTCAGGATATTTTGTTCCTGCAGTTATCATTACAGCTATTCTTTCATTTGTTATATGGTATGTATTCGGTCCCGCACCTCAGCTTATTTATGCGCTGATTGTTTTTGTAACTGTATTGGTTATTGCATGCCCTTGTGCACTTGGATTAGCAACGCCTATTTCATTAATGGTAGGAGTTGGTAAAGGTGCTGAGAACGGAATTTTAATTAGAAGCGGCGAGGCATTAGAGACAGCCCAAAAGTTAAACACAATTATTCTGGATAAAACTGGCACTATAACTGAAGGGAAGCCTTCTCTTACAGATATAATTACTTCAAATGGATTTAAAGAAGATGATGTGTTAATACTTAGTGCAAGCGTAGAGAAATCTTCCGAACATCCATTGGCAGAGGCTATTGTTAACGGAGCTAAAAATAAATCGCTTGAATTATTTGATGCTCAAAACTTTAATGCTTTACCCGGACACGGAGTTGAAGCAAATATAAATGGAAGAAAAGTACTTCTCGGCAATCTTAAAATGATGAAAAAATTTTCTATAGAGCTTGGTAACCTGGAAGAAAAAAGTACAAAGCTTGCTGATGATGGTAAAACACCAATGTTTATTGCAATAGATAATAAAGCTGCCGGTATAATTGCTGTTGCAGATACTATTAAACCAGATTCAAAAGAGGCAATTGCATTGCTTAAAAAAATGGGATTGGAAGTAGTAATGATTACCGGTGATAATACAAGAACTGCAAATGCAATCGGAAAACAAGTTGGTATAGATAGAGTGCTTGCAGAAGTTTTGCCGGAAGATAAAGCGTTCAATGTTCAGAAACTTCAGAATGAAGGGAAGGTAGTTGCGATGGTTGGCGATGGAATAAATGACGCTCCTGCTCTCGCTCAAGCTGATATCGGGTTAGCTATTGGAACAGGAACCGATGTTGCGATTGAAGCCTCGGATATAACCTTGATAAAGGGAAGTTTGAAAGGCGTCGTTCTTGCAATTCAATTATCAAAAGCTACGATGAAAAATATTAAAGAAAATCTTGCTGGTGCATTCTTTTACAATGGACTCGGAATTCCGATAGCAGCTGGACTGCTTTATCCTTTCTTCGGAATACTGCTATCTCCGTTGATTGCTGGCGCTGCAATGGCATTTAGCTCCGTAACTGTTGTAACTAACGCAAATCGTTTAAGAAGATTCAAACCCAAACTTTAGGAGATATTGAAATGACACCTGATCAAATATTTGTAATAATTGGAGGACTTGCATTATCAGCGTGGGTTGCCTGGTACTTCTGGTTTTCGGAAAAGAAAGCAGTAAAGATTCAAACTGCCGAAGGCGGAATCCAGGAAGCAGTAATAAAAGTAAAAGGCGGCTATACACCCGATGTTCTGATTTTTGAAGCCGGTAAGCCAATTAAACTTAATTTTATTAGAGAAGAAACTGCTGCTTGTACTGAGGAAGTTGTATTCTCCGATTTCAATATGCGTGCAACTCTTACTCCTTATAAAACAATTCCTGTTGAGTTAAAAATTGATATACCAGGCGAATATGGTTTCCAGTGCGGAATGGGAATGGTAAAAGGAAAATTAATAGTTCAATGATTTCCTTGTTCAATTTCCTTTTAAAGGAAGAAAGGAGATGAAAAAATGATACAGGACATTGTTTGCGGTATATATTTAATTACTACTGAAGGCTGCAAAGTAAGCGAAGTTAATGACAAAAAATATTATTTCTGCTGCGATACTTGTAAAGCTGAATTTGATAATTATACAGAGAAATATGTTGAAGATTTCGAATCCGCAAAAGAAATAAATATTTCCCAACAAAAAATTGAATGGGAAAGAGATCCGGTTTGTGGTGAAAGAATAAATATTTCAGATGCAAAAGGAATAACCCTTTATAAAGATTCACGATATTACTTTTGTTGTAAAATCTGTAAAAAACATTTGATGCAAATCTGTCCGCTTATGCAGATAAAGATAAAGGATTTTACGACCCGAGAAATCCAAATGATCTTATTGAAGTGACATTTAGAATTCTTTAAGAAAGAGAAGTGTAAAAATGAAAAACACAAAAGATATTCTTCGTGACCCTGTATGCGGTAAAAAAATTAATCCTAACAAAGCTTATGCAAAAGTAAAATACGGGAAAGAAACTTACTACTTATGCTGCCCGGTTTGTCAATCGGAATTTGAAAGTGACCCTAAAAATTTATTAACAACTTAAAGAAGTAAAATCTTTATCGGAGTTTAAAATGTTGAACGAAGTGAAATCCCGTTATACGGGAAAAAAGTTAGAACCCTATCCAATAGCAAGTGCCTTATTCTTCATATTCACAATTTTTTATGTAGTGTGCATTGGAGTTAAACTTATCATTACATGGATGGGAATTGAAGGATTCTGGCATATGCATAAAATTTGGGTGATAATCTTGCCATGGTTTGGAGGTTTAGACTCCTTGAGCATTATCGTAGGCCTGCTGGAAGTCTCCCTTGGTTCCTATTTAATTGGTTACATAATCGTTCCAACATATAATTTCTTAATAAGGGAAAAAATCAGCCATCGTAAAAAAGAAATAAAACCCATTATTGTCAGATTTAAAACTTTATTTGCAACTTTTGTAGTATACGTTTCAATACTCTTCACTCTATGCCTGGTATATG
The DNA here is from genome assembly GCA_038214015.1 of Ignavibacteriales bacterium. Lineage (GTDB taxonomy): Bacteria > Bacteroidota > Ignavibacteria > Ignavibacteriales > Ignavibacteriaceae > IGN3. The sequence continues at coordinate 7,675 of JBBQSH010000079.1, forward strand.
ATTTAATAGTTCCTCCCGAATACCAGATGCTTACTTTTTGGGAGCTGTTGCTTCCTGGTTTTACCGGATTAACGTTTTTAAGTTATATGATTGGAATTTGTGTTATAATAATTTACAGTGCTTATACAGCATTTATTTTTTCTAAAACTCTTAACTACTTTGAAAAATCCGAACTAAAAAAATCAAATGGTAGTTCTCTTTCGCATGTAGATACTTCAGATGGAAGTGTTCAAACATCAGGTGAAGAAAAATTCCAGTCCCAAACAAAAAAATATGATGAGAAATATTTTGGAGCAGCAACCGGAATTTTTACAACAGTTATTTTTATTCTTGCAGCAATAAAAATGATTTTTTCAGGTGAAGATTATTCAACACTCATCAAGCCGCTTATCCCGTTCTTCGATTCAGTTAATACAGTAAATATTATCGGCGGAATTGCAGTTTCATTTTTATGGGGCTGGCTGATCGGTTATTTCTTTATGGTTTTCTACCATCGGTTTGATAAAAGGTTCACTCCTAAGCAAACGAATGATTAAGGATAACTAAAATGACAAGAAATATAAAACCATATTTGATAATATTCCTTCTCTCACTCTCAACTTTAAGTTTTGAGATAATACTCGCAAGAATATTTTCTTATGTGCTTGCATATCATTTTGTCTTTATCATTATAGCATTTGCAATTCTTGCACACGCTTTAGGGCAATTTTATACCTCACGTTTAGTGGTTAAAAATTCCTTCTCATTTTCCAGGTATTTTATTGCACTTCAATTATTATTTCCAATCAGTCTTGCTGCTGTTTTTATACTACCATCATTTGAAAGTGTTGGTACCGGTTCAACCGGTCTTATCATTTATATTCTGCTGGCAGGTATTACATTCTTCTTAGTAGGAGTTATAAGTGCATATATTTTTCAGGTTAACGGTAATAGAACCAGTATTTTGTATGCTCTTGATATGATTGGTGCAGCAGCTGGTTCATTACTGGGATTATTTTTACTGAACACTTTCAGTATGATTCAATCTCTCGCACTTATTTTAATTATAATTTCTGTTGCCTCATTTCTTACTTTCAATCTCAATCACAAAACAAGCAAAGCTCAAATTACAACTGCTGCTTTTGTAATACTCTTTTCTTTTTATATAATCTTTGTTACACCCGATATTGATATAGGCATTGCAAAATCATCTGATAAAGATTTATTAAGGCTAAAGAGTAATCCATCAATAAAAACAGAAGTTGTAGAAAGCCGGTGGAATTCATTTGGAAGAACCGACCTGGTTAAATTTATTAATCCCGATTCTACAACTTCAATGTCAATGTTTATTGATGGGGCTGCTGGAACCCAGGTCGTATCAATTTCAGAATTAGAAAAAGATTCGGTTAAATTATTTCACACTTTAATGCATTCAAATCCTTTCTTCCCTTTTAACTTCTTAAAAGATGATGAGAAAGATTCAGCTTTAATTATTGGTCCCGGAGGAGGTATTGATATTGCTGTGGCTTACTTCGGCAGTGCAAAGCAAATAGATGCAGTTGAGGTTAATCCCACCTTTGTTGATTTAATGAAAGAATACAACAAATCTACATTTGTCGAAAAACCAAATATTAATGTAATCGTTGGCGAGGGAAGAAATTTTATAAGGAATATTTCCACCAAATACGATTTAATATTTCTCGCAATCCCGATTACAAAAGGTGGCCGCTCAACTGATTTTATTAATCTTACTGAGAATTATTTATTCACACAGGAAGCTTTAAAAGATTATCTGCATATACTTACTAATGAAGGGAGAATAGTTTTTACTCTGCACAACAGAGAAGAAGTTTACAAGATTGTGTCTAATTATCTTAAGCTTCAAAACAAATCCGGTATTTCGAATCACGAGGCATTCAAATACCCTTACATTGCGGACGAGGGTATGATGCCTTTACTTGTTATTAAGAAAACACCTTTTACAAAAGAAGAAATAAATGCAAGACATTTTGTATCTCATCAAACTGGATTTGATAGAGGTGTTTCATTCTTTCCATTTACAGAACAAATTGAAATAGATACTGTTGTTCAGAGCTTGAATGTTGAATGGAGTATGTTTGATAATGTTCTGTATGATGTTTCAAACAACAAATATAGTTTTCACGATTTAACAAAAAAAGCTTCAATCAATCTCCATCCGGTTACCGATAATTCTCCCTTCTTTTTTAATTACGAATTAGGTCTTCCTGATAATTTAAATGTTCTGATTTTTGCAGGAATTATTTTATTAGTCTTATCCCTTTATATGTTTAAAAAGAACCTGCCTGCCGGACAGGCAAGCTGGGGAATGAGAGTTAACACTCACAAAGAGACTGAACAAAGCAGGAGAAATTTAAGAACCTTGACCATTGTATCTTTTCTATTAGGGTTAACATACATACTCAGTGAATCGTATCTGTTTCAGGCAATGAATCTGCAGTTGAACAATCCATTAAAGTCATTTTCACTGCTGCTGTTTTCATTTTTACTGGGTAATGGTATTGGAAGTTATTTAACACACTTTATCAAAAAAGCACGTATCGGTGTAATTGGATTAAGTGTTATCGGGATAATTTTAATTCTCGCTATAGAAGCTTTTGTAATATTACCCGGATTAATACTTAGTGTTTCGGAATTTTATTTGTTTCTTCTTGTCTTTATACCCGCAACAATTATTGGCATTCCTTTCCCCCTGTTATTAGCAAAAATGAATGAATACAAAATAAGAAATGGGATTGCAGTGCTGCTAAGTATTTCTGGTATTGCAGGATTTATCGGTTCAATATTAACTATTTCAATTGCAATACTAGCAGGATATAGCTTTGTGCTTTATGCAGCAATTACTTTATATATAATTCTTATTGTTATAATAGCAGCAAACAAATTGATTCCCCTGCAAACTTAATACCCACTTATTCAGATATAGGAAAATTTCATCCTAATGATAAATTGGCGTGAGAAAAATTTCATAGTTAACATTATTTCTCTCTTTTAAGATATTTAATAGAATTTAAATTCTTTAAAAGCAAAATATATTTAAACCCATTTTCCCTGTAAAAAACAAACATTTCCATTGGTAGACTATTTGGAATTGAAGTACATAATCAAGAAAGGAGATGCAAAATGCTTTGGCTAATATTAGCAGCTGTATTAATTGGTTTTGGATTCTTTGCATATAATAAATCAAGAAAGCCAAAACCACAACCTATACAAAATGATCATAGTCATCACAAACATGATCATAATGAAAACCATAATAATAAAAGCGGAAGCGGCTGCTGTAAATAATTTTTGAATGGCAAATAAAAAAGGAAATATCGGTTAAATGAAAGAGTTGTCAAATAACCAAATAACCAAATAACTGTAGTATTCTTTTCTATGGAAATTGGTATTCATCCCGACATACCAACATACAGCGGTCGAGTTAGGAATATTTGCTGGTTATATAATTCCTTCCGAATCAATTTCAATAATAATTAATTGAGGAGAGATATTAGCATGGAATGGTTGGCTGAAAATTGGTTTTGGGTGCTGATAGGTATTGGTTTTATTGTTATGCACATGTTTGGGCATGGTGGACACGGAAAACCTAATGATGATTACGATGAGGAGGATAATCAACGAAAAAGCCAAACCCCCAATTCAGGACATGGGCATCATTAACAATCCCGATACTATCGGGACAAATAAATAAGGAGATTTAAGATGTTAAACATAAAAATTGTAACCTGGTCTCTGGGACTTTTTGCTGCTGTAAGTTTTCTCCTTTGTGTTCTCTATGGTCTGGTAACTCCTGAGGGCTTCCATATGCATACATTTTTGGAAGCTGTGCTTCCGGCTTTTAAATGGTTAACCTGGTGGGGATTTCTACTCGGGTTTATTGAAAGTTTTTTGTATGGTGTTTATGCAGGTTTGGTTTTTGTTCCTATTTATAATTTCTTTTATAGAAGGTGGAATAAATAAAAAGCTTTAAGATTTAAGAATTTCTTCAAAAAAATATTTAATTATAAGGAGATTAGAAATGAAAAGATTATTAATTCCGTTTGTTATTGCTGTTGTTCTTTCATTTACTGTTACACAAAATATAAGCGGACAGAGTAATGATTCAAACAATGCAATGGTTAAAAGTTCAGTAACAGAAGTAGAAGGGATGGATTTCTTTGTTCATCCATTCCTTTCACACATGGCACTTGCAGATCCCCCGGGCGAAGTCAGTTTCAGGTTAAATGGAATTCAAATAAGAAGCGGTGAAAATTTAACGACTGACTTTGGCTATCATATTGAAGCCGGAATTGTAAAAAATTTAGGTATCCATTTACGCAGCGATGGTGTAAAAAGCTCACAGTTTTCTGAAATTATGCTGATGTATAATGTATTGACTGATAAAACCGGAGATAATGGTGTTAGTGTTTTCGGGCAGTTGAGCATTCCAACAGGAAGTATTCAAGCTAATACGTACAAAAAGTTATTGGGTATTGGGTTTAAAACAACATTGTACCCGTTATTTGTTTTTAATGGAGATGTGCATTATGACTTCAAGGATAAAATGGCAGAATACGAAGGTTCCTTAGTATTTAAAGCAACAGATTTAATATATCCGATTCTCGAAGCAAGAGGCGAGATAACAGAAGAGAATACATCACTTTATTTACTGCCGGCAATCAATTTCAGAATACAGGAAAATCAAACAATAGGATTGGGTTTTCAAATTGCCGTTGTGGATGAAAGAGAATATGACGTTCAATCTTTAATTCAGTACGGAATAGAATTTTAATTTTTATAGATGATCATTCATAAAACTTATTATTGATTTTCATTTAATAAAAAAGAAAGGAATCCTAAAATGTTAAACAAAATCTCTTATGCAGCGATGATATTTTTGTTTTTTTCAGCATCTGCAATAATGCCGCACGGAGATGAAAAGCATAAGGAGAAACCAGAAAAGGTTTCTACCCAGATGCAGAATGAAAAGGAGCATTCCCAAATGAATATGGAAGGCGAGCACGCTCATTCTGATAGTCTTGAACAAGCAGAAGAAAATGAAGCAATGGAAAAAGACTTTGCTCAAATCAGTGAAGATGTTGAAAAAAGTACCGTGCCCACTGTAATAAAAGCTCTTAGCTTAGCTGCTTTCATTGCCGGACTTGCTTTCCTTTATCTGCCCAGAAAGCGGAAGGAGAATTCAAATGCCTGACTCCGAAAATTTTATCGAAAAAAAATGGAGCTTTAACGACTTCAATTATCCTGTTCCCGAACACGCTAAAAGTTTTGGTTATACTGTAGGTGGGGTCACAGTTGTCGGATTTGTATTGTTGGTAATAAGCGGAATAATTATGGCATTTTTTATTACTCCCACAGTTGATCAGGCACATGCAAGTGTTTTGGAATTATCTTCAAATCCATGGGGCTTTTGGTTAAGATCTTTTCACCGGTGGCTTGCCGAAGCTGCTATATTTTTAATTGTTCTGCATATATCGAGAATTATTTTTACCGGGTCATACCGGGGAAGCAGAAAGTTAAATTGGTTTTTTGGTATTGGTTTATTGCTCATAACTTTTGGATTCTTATTTTCCGGAACAGCCGTAAAGTGGGATCAGGAAGGATATGAAGCTTACCAGCACGCGGTCGAATCAATTGAACTCTTACCTGTTATTGGCGAACCTACGGCTGAATTTATTCAGGGAACCACCGCTGTTATGAGAATGTTTGCAACACATACTTTAGTTCTTCCTCTCCTTCTTTTAATATTTCTGATACCTCACTTAGTTTTAATGAAGCTGAACGGGTTGTCACCGCTGCCGGGAAGAAAGGTTACAAGGACAATTACTTTTTATGATCACGTAAAGAAAATAGTTGCCTGGAGCATCGCTATTTATGGTTTTATAAGTTTTCTCGCAATACAATTTCCGTCAGAAATATTTCCTGGTCCTTATGCCGGAGTTGAAATGACAAAACCACCTTGGATATTTTTAGTTCTTTACCAGGTAGAAGATTGGTTTGGCATACAATCACTTTTAATTGTGCCGCTGTTAATTATCATCGGGTTAATTCTGATACCCTATATTGATTCCAAAAAAGATGATTATTCAATAACAAGAAAAATAGTGGTTTGGAGTTATATAATTATTATGGCAGTATTTATAACATTTATAATTAATGTGGCAATTACTCCGCCGGGACAACACCTCGGCATGTAGTAAAGAGAAAATAATGCAATACGCATGGTTAATATGGTGTTTATTCTTTTTAACGTTTTGGATAATTATATATTTATTAAAACCGTTTTTCAGAAAAGAAATGTTGTCAATTAGTTTGGGTACTATGCGGTTAGGATTAACAGAACCATTGTTTGTTCCCAGTTACTGGAATCCTCCGACTTTGTTTGATTTGGCACAGCAAACAGGATTCGATATCGAAAGCCTGATATTTACATTTTCTATTGGAGGAACGACTTCCGTCTTATATAAGCTCATTTATAGAAAAAATGTTACAAAGATGGAATCGATGAAATGAAGAATAAACGCCATAAACTTCATATTTTCATCTTAACTTCACCTATTCCAATTTTTCTTGCGCTTGCCGTATTTACAAAGTTGGAGCATATTTATTGCGGAGTTATTGCAATGTTTGCCGGTGCATTGTTAACATTGTATTGCAGGCCCGATTTGAAATGGAAGATATGGATAGGTGGATTATTATTCTTAATCTACTATTTTGTTTTCTTCCTTACCCTAATAACTGTTGTCCCCGATTATGTAACTCA
>JBBQSH010000080.1:0-14393 GCA_038214015.1 Ignavibacteriales bacterium
GTTACATAAATGTTAGGATTGTTTTGCAGTTTAGATGAAACTTCTCCGGATTTACCTTCAGGCTCTCCCTTAAATACATCACAGGCATAACGAATATTTTTTTCTTTAATTGCCTCAAGAAGATCATCCTCAACAATAACATCCTGGCGGGAAGTATTGATGAGGTAAGCTCCATCTTTCATATAACTAAACATCTGCTTGTTAAACAATCCTTTTGTCTGTGGAGTAGCAGGGAGGTGGATTGTAACAAGATCACATAAAGGCAAAAGCTGATCCATTTCACTAAAATCTTTTATCTGTACACCTTCAATGCGCGTTATATCTTTTCCATATACATTCATCTCAAAAGCAAGGGCGCGTCTTGCCACTTCTTTTCCGATATTGCCGACTCCAATTAAACCGAGTGTTTTACCTTTTAACCCTTTACCCTTAGAATATTTATCTTTATTCCAAACGCCTTTGCTAAAATCGCTAACATTATCAGGAATAAAACGATCAAGTGCAATCATCAATCCAACTGCTAGTTCGGCTACTGCAACAGCATTCATACCGGGACAGTTTGTAACGTAAATTCCTCTTTTATTCGCTGCCGCTATGTTGATATTATTTACTCCGGAACCGGCACGAATAATCAGATTAAGTTTTTTACCGTTGTTAATTGTCTCTTCGTTAACTACCGTAGAACGAACAACAATTATATCAGCATCTATTGCTGCTTCAGGAAGCTCTTTCTCCACAAGTTTTGGATTGTAGATTACTTCAAGATCAAGATCCTTCATTTGCTGGATATATTTATCCGGAAATTTATCTGCTACTAATACTTTAAGTTTCATTTTAACCTCTTTGTTATTATTTAAATTCAATTGTCATCCTGAGCCCCGATGAATCGGGATAAACTCCGTCGAAGGATGACCCGCTATTGATTTAACAAAAGTCACACTTCGACTACGCTCAGTGTGACAAATGATTTTTTAATTATGGCTCACCCGGAAACGATTCTACAAATTTTACTTTTATATCTGGAAACGAATCAACTATTTTAATTTTAACATCTGGAAATGATTCCACTATCTGCCACTCGCCGCAATCATCCGGAAATGAATTTACAAGTTTCACTTTCAGATCAGGAAATGATTCAACGATTTGAATCGTTATATCAGGGAACGACTCTACAAATTTTATTTTACCGTAAAGCGGAAAATCTTTTAATGTACAGGTTTCAAAATCAATTCTGCTTTTATCCTGGGTAAAGACAAAGCAGTTTAATGATAGTGCAAAAAGAATAATTCCTAATATTTTTTTAAGGAGTATTATCATAATTTTTTTGTCATTCCCGCGAAGGCGGGAATCTATAACCTCTAAGACAAACTGGATTCCCACTTTCGTGGGAATGACGAATAATGTTTTTACTAATTAATATCACTCAATTAACCTCCAGTATAATAGATTGCTTCACTCGAAGACTCACTCGCAATGACGTCTTATGAATAACTACTTAAGCATTGGAATTTTTACATTCCATTTTTTTGCATTATCAATTGCTTGTTGATATCCGGCATCAGCATGACGCATAATACCCATACCCGGATCATAAGTAAGTACTCGTTCCAATCTTTCTTCTGCTTCTCTGGTCCCATCAGCAACTACAACCATTCCAGCATGGATTGATTTTCCAATTCCTACTCCACCACCGTGATGAACAGAAACCCAGCTTGCACCACCGATAGCATTTAATAATGCATTTAGTATGGGCCAATCAGCAATTGCATCGCTGCCATCAATCATCCCTTCTGTTTCTCTGTTTGGTGATGCAACAGATCCGCAATCAAGATGATCTCTTCCGATTACAATTGGAGCTTTAACTTTTCCATCAGCAACAAGCTGATTAAATATTTTTCCCATCTTGGCACGCTCGCCATAACCAAGCCAGCAAATGCGTGCCGGTAATCCCTGAAAGTGAACTTTTTGCTGAGCCATATCAATCCAGTTGATAAGCTGCTTGTTCTCAGGAAATGCATCACGAATTGCTTGATCAGTTACATAAATATCATTTGGATCACCACTTAATGCAGCCCAGCGAAATGGACCTTTGCCATCACAAAAAAGTGGACGAATAAATTCCGGTACAAATCCGGGAATATCAAATGCATTTGTTAACCCATTTTCTTTTGCTTCACCGCGAATGTTATTTCCGTAATCGAAAACAATACAGCCGCGTTTTTGAAATTCCAACATTGCTTCAACGTGCTTTACAACAGTTTTGCGTGAAAGTGAAATGTATTTTTCAGGTTCAGATTTTCTTAACTCAAGAGCTTCTACAAAACTCATTCCCATCGGAAAATAACCATTTAACATATCGTGAGCAGATGTTTGATCTGTGACTATATCAGGAATAATTCCGCGTTTTAATATTTCGTGATGGACTTCACAGGCATTACCAACTAATCCAACAGAAATTGCTTTACCATTTGATTTAGCATCAAGAACAATTTTTAGCGCTTCATCAAGATTATCGGTGATTACATCTGTATAACCGGTATCGATTCTTTTTTGTATTCTAGAACGATCAACATCAACACCCAGAAAAGCGGCGCCATTAAAAGTTGCGGCAAGTGGTTGAGCTCCACCCATTCCACCTAAACCTGCTGTTAAAACAAATCTGCCTTTCAGCGATCCGCCAAAATATTTTTTAGCTGCCTCTGCAAATGTTTCATACGTGCCTTGAAGAATTCCTTGAGTGCCGATGTAGATCCAGCTTCCAGCAGTCATCTGCCCGTACATTGTTAAGCCAAGCTGCTCAAGTCTTCGAAACTCATCCCACGTTGCCCAATCGGGTACAAGCATAGAGTTTGATATTATTACTCGTGGTGCATTTGTATGAGTTCTAAATATCCCGACCGGTTTACCTGACTGAACTAAAAGCGTTTCATCATTTTCTAAATTCTTTAATGAATTGATGATTGCCTCGTAAGCTTCCCAGTTTCTGGCTGCTTTTCCTCTTCCGCCATAGACAATTAATTCTGCAGGGTTCTCTGCAACATCGGGGTGAAGGTTATTCATCAGCATACGCATTGCGGCTTCTTGTATCCAGCCTTTGCAAGAAATTTCTGTTCCAGTTGGAGCTATTATGTTTTTAAACTCAGCAATCATTTTTTAATCCTTAAAATACTTTTCCACTAAACTATCATATTGTTTAAACAATGATTTGTAAATCCATTTTTTTAAAAACCAACTTTTCTTCATTTCCTTTTTCATAAACTCAGAGTTTTGTTTTAGCTGGTGTGTTAATCTTGTTTTTTCATCTTTTGTAAATTTAACAACTTCATCATTTTGATTTAGTTTTCCAATTATCGAATTGAAAGCTTTTTCTTCAGCAAAAAATCTGTTATCACCAGATACTTGTTTTAATGCTTGTTTACAAAAATTAGTTAATAATTTTTTCTCATTTTTATCAAACTCAAAATTATAATTAGCGAACAGTTTTTTCATTTTATCCTTTTACATTATTAAATGATAATATTTTTTCTCTCATTTTTTGATAACCCGGTTTAATTACATTGTAAATGTAATGCAGTCTTTCTTTGTAGGGAATAAAAGCTGATTTCATTGAGTTGATCGTTATCTTTTCAAAATCCTCAAAGTTCAAGTTGAAATATTGTATGGCAGTTAAAAACTCTTTTGTCATTGTTGTATCACTCATCAGCCTGTCATCAGTATTTATCGTAACGCGGAATTTTTCTTTATACAAAATTCCAAATGGATGATTTTCCAATTTATCAACAGCCCCTGTATGAACATTTGAAAGTAAACAAATCTCTAATGGAATTCTTTTATCCAAAACATATTGAGCTAGCTCTCCAAAACTGAGAACATTGCCATTGGAATCGAGCACAATATCCTCCAATAATCTTGTTGCGTGCCCAATTCTATGAGCGCCGCACCATTGTATTGCCTGCCAGATAGAATCTTTACCAAATGCCTCTCCAGCATGAATTGTAATATTAAAATTAGCTCTCTGAATATATTGAAATGCCTCAATGTGTTTTTTTGGCGGGTATCCTCCTTCTTCTCCAGCAAGATCAAAACCAACAACACCATCATTTCTAAAATTTACTGCAAGTTCTGCGATATCAATCGTGTCCTTCATATTTCTCATTCCGCAAAGTATCAAACCATATCCAACACCAAAATCTTTTTTACCGCGTTCTAATCCTGCAAGAACAGCATTAACAGATTCTTCATAATACAATCCCTTCAATCGATGATAAACCGGAGCAAATCTTGTTTCAACATAAACAACACCGTCGTTATACATGTCTTCCATCATTTCATAAGCAATTCTCTCTAACCCTTCTTTAGTTTGCATTACTGCTGTGGTATGTTCAAATCCCTGCAAGTATTCTACAAGATTCCCTTTGTTTGCCCCTCGATGAAACCAATCGGCAAGTTCTGTTGGATTTTTTGTAGGAAGTTTATCGTAATTAAGTTCTTCTGCAAGATCAATAATGGTTTGTGCTCTAACGCCGCCGTCAAGATGATCATGAAGAAGTACTTTTGGTATTGTTTTGATAATTTGTTCAGTAGTCACAATAAACCTCTTTTTTGTTATCAAAAATATCCTTTTAAGCAGGTAAAATCAATTTAAATAGACTTATTAAACATACAAGAAATGGCTATATATTTTAAAAAATGTTTGTATCTTTGAATCACAAAATTACAATTCTATAAATAAGGGAATTAATTTTTTTACTTATAACCGGAGAAAATATGAAACATTCAAAATTGTTCGTAATAGCATTCCTTATGCTAAGTATGCTTTTTGTGGGATATCAATGTGGTTCCACTGAAATTACAAGCGCTAAATTATACATACAGCAGAAAAATTATGATAAGGCGATCGAAGTTTTACAAAAAGAAATTACTAAAAATCCTAAAAGTGATGAAGGTTATTATTTATTAGGATATGTTCAGGGAGAACAAGGGAATTTTAATGAGATGGTTAATAGTTATGATAAATCACTAGCAATCAGCAAAAATTTTGAAAAAAATATTAACGATTCAAGAAAATATTTTTGGGCACAGGCATACAATCGCGGTGTTAGCTTATATCAAAGAGGTGTAAAGTCTGCTGATCCGGACAGTGCAAAAGTTTTTTATGATAAATCTATTGCAGATTTTAATTCAGCACTTAACATAGAGCCAGATTCCGGAGATACGTACAAAAACCTTGCATTCGTATATTTAAGCAAAGGTGATAACGAAGCAGCAGTTGAGCCGCTTAAACAATTAATTGCACGGGAACAAGCTCTTGATGGATATAAATTCTTAGGTGAAATTTATTACGTAAACGGAACAAATCTTAAAGCTCAAGAAAAGAATGATGAAGCTAAAGCAGAGTTTAACAAGAGCATTGAGGTTTTAGAGGAAGGATTAAAAGTTTATCCTGATAATGCTGAAATGTTAGTTACTTTATCAACTGCTTATATTGGTGCTGATAGAGGAAATGAGGCTAGAGAAAAATATAAAAAACTTGTAGGAGCTAAACCTGATGATAAAAACATAAGATATAATTATGGTGTTCTTTTATTGGGTGCCGATGATTTTGAAAGTGCTGAAACTCAATTTAAAAAAGCTATAGAATTAGATCCTGCTTACGATAACGCAATTTATAACCTTGGTGTTACTTATCTTAAATGGGGAACTTATCTTAATAAAAAAGCTGACGAAGAAGGAAAAGTTAATGATGAATATAAAGCAAAATATCAGCTGGCTTTACCTTATTTAGAAAAAGCTGTTCAAATGTCTGATGCCAATGCACAGACCTGGGAACTATTAGGAAAAGTTTACTCTGTACTCGGGATGCAGGAAGATGCCACAAACGCTTTCAAAAAATCCGATGAGATGAGATAGTTAAAATTATGGATCACAATAAACAACAACCGCAGGGACAACAGTTAAACATCGAGCTTGGTGAAAAAGAAGCTGAGGGAATTTATTCCAATCTTGCAATTATTTCGCATTCACCGGCAGAATTTATAATTGATTTTACACGAATTGTCCCAGGTGTTCCTAAAGCAAAAGTTTACAGCAGAATAATTACAACTCCGCAGCATGCAAAAATGTTGATGAAAGCTTTGATGGATAACATTGATAAGTTTGAAGCAAAGTTTGGTGAGATTAAAATTGATTCTGCACCAAATCAGATGTTTGGTTTTGTTCCGCCTAAGAGCAGCGAAAAAGTAAACTAAATTATCTGATAATTTCAGAATTCAAGCCGGTTAATTTTAGCCGGCTTTTTAGTACTTAGTTATTAAATTAAATTATTGTTTAGCTCGCCAAAGATTTATTGCCGCCGCGATCATAAATAAAAAATTAGCAAGCCAAGCTGTGATTACTGGATTTAGCGCTCCGTTTTTTCCAAATGCCTGACTTACTTTCATAAAAACTAAATATAAAAATGTTACAAGAATGTTTAATCCAACTTGTGAAGCAATACCGCCTTTTCTTTTATTTGCCGAAATTGGCAAACCAAACAAAACAACAATTATACTTGTCATCGCAAAAGCAATTCTTGAATGAAACTCTATCAGTGTAGATGTGGGATCATTACCTGCATTCTTTTGTGAGATGACAAGATCATTTAGTTCTGAAAGATTCATTTCAGAAGGTCGAGTTTGTTTTTGCAGCAGATCAGCCGGTGAGAAATTTAAGTTTGATATTTCTAATGATGTGAAGTAATCTGCACTCTGGTGTATTCCATCGAAATATCTTTTAATTCCGTTGTTTGCAATCCAAATATGTTTAAGTGTATCGTAGGATAAGCTAACAGCATCAATTCTGGATTGCATTTGTTTAAGATCTGTTGCATTAAAATCCTGAATACTAACTCTGTTTGCCCTGTTTGAATTATAATCAAAAAAAGAAATGCTTATTATTCTTTGTTTAGAATCCTGAAAATAAATATTGCTGCCTGAAAAACTAATATTCTTCTTTAGATATTCCTGTTCAATGTTTAACTTAGTTTTGTTAGCCATTGGAACAACATAACCGCTAAAATAAATAGAGAATAAACTTATCAGAACAGTTGTAATTATAAACGGCAGCATAAATCGGAAAAGACTAACACCACTTGCTTTGATTGCGGTTAGCTCACTTAAGTTGGCAGCTTTGCCTGCAGTAAAAAGAGCTGCAAATAAAACTGCAACAGGAGTCATTAGCCTTATTATCTCAGGTGAAAAAACAATGTAGTAGTGAATGATTTTTAATGCAGGCACACTCTGATCAATAAAATCATCCAGGTTTTCCATTGCATCAATTACAATAAAAATAAATGTGAATCCAAGTAAACCAAATACAATGGTTTGTAGAAATTGCTTGATTAAATATTTATCAATTATTTTCATCTACAACAGCAATATCTTTTTGTCTAAACTTTTTTGGTATAAGTTTCTTAAAGAAGGTAAAGGTAATTGTTTTAGCTTCTTTATTAGTTTTGATTGTTAGAATCAATCCAACAATCCCCAAAACAATATTAGCAGCCCACATTCCTATAAACGGGGAGAAGAATCCACGTTCAGATAATTTTTCTCCACCAATTAAAAAAGCCCAATAAATTAGGAAGAAGAATAAACTGATACCAGCGGCAACTCCAAATCCACCTTTGCGCACCATTACACCCAATGGAGCACCAATAAGTATAAAAATTATACAAGCACCCGGCAGCGCATATTTCTTGTAGATTTCAACTTCATATTTTTCAAGTTCACGTTTTGACCACTCGACCCTATTAAAGTTGGACAGCACAATATTTTTTACGGATTTTACTTTATCAATTGCTCGCAGATAAACCAACTCTGGATTTTTACCCAAATTATTTTTAGACACATCTTTAAGATTGGTAGTATCTATAAACAAATGTCTGTTAACAACTTTGTTTAATGTGAGTGAGTTTTCTTTTAGGATTATTTTAATACTATCTGTAATAATCTGCATATCATTAACGCTTAGCTCTCTTTCACCGCGAGATGTCGGGCCAGATTGCTGAAATGAAAACTGATCACCAGCCATTGCTATAATATGTTTTTCAAACTCAAGCTTTCTGTAAAGCGTAGTATTCTGAACATCTGATTCATGAATTTCGCCATGATACAAATCCATAAGTAACTTTGTTTGATCCCTTGAAAAAAATATTTTTCCACTGTCAGCAGTTACTACATTAATCTTTGCTCCATTTGAATAATCATAAATTGTTATCTGATATAACCAATTAGTTTTTTGATCAATCGATCGAACTAAAATTGCATAGTTGTTAACTTCCTGAGAAAAGAAACCCGGTTCTAATGAGAGCGTTGGTTTTGTTCGTGATATATCACTCATTAATATTTTAGCCTGATGATTTGCATCTGGAAGAACATCATTATTGAACTGGAAGAGAAGAATTGCTACAACTATGCTTGCAATAAAAGGCGGGAACATCATTTTATAAAGGCTTATTCCGGATGATTTCATAATCGTTACTTCGTTGTTCTGGCTAAGATTTCCAAATGCCATTAAAGTAGCAACTAAGGAAGCCATGGGTACAACCAGCACAACCATCCAGGAAAGATTGTAAGCAATAAGTTTTGTTATTACCCAGGTATCCAAACCTTTGCCAACTAATCTATCTGCAAATTTCATCAAAAACTGAAGCAGAAAAATGCACATTAGGGTGATTAATGAAAATACAAAGGGAATGAAATGAGCTTTTAATATGTATCGGAATAAAATCATTGATCAAAGATAGCTAACGAATAAAAGTTTAACAAGAAGCCTATTTTTACCGTGTGATATTTAGATTATACTTATATTTGAAGCACAAATTTTTCTATCTTTTTTAAATTTTATAAATGACCCGAGTACTAATATTATTTTTTATAATTTCATTTGATTTTGTTCTTAATGCTCAAAATGAAAATATAAATTTACTCCCAGATGAAAACTTTCCGCTTTGGCTAAAAACTGAACAAACAAGAACTAATCAAACCTCCGGAATTGCATTTATAAAAAGTGAATGTGATAAAAAATATTTTCTTCTTGCAGATGATATCGGATTTATACACCTGCTTACTTTAGAAAGCGACTCAATTTATAGTATTGATGGGATCTCATTTACAAACAATACCGATAAGTCCCTCGCTACTTTTCCTAAGAAGGATTTTGAAGAAATCGTTTATGATGAGAGCACTGGTAATGTGTATTTATCCGTAGAGGGTAATGGAAAAGATTTTAATGATTACGTTGGTATTTATAAGTTAATCTTTAAAGATAAGGATGTGCTATCAAAACAAGTTATTGCAATAGAAAAAATGAATTTTAAACCATCAGATTTATTTTATAAATACACAAACTGGAATGTTGGCTATGAAGGATTTGCATTAGATAATAATTATTTTTATTTAGGATTAGAAGGATTCGTAAATAATTACCAGTTTGCAGATAGTACACTAATCTTTATAGCTAATAAATCGCATTTGAATATTATCAAAACTATCAACACTAAAAGTTTGGGTGTTTATACAATTTGCGGATTGTTTTCGGATGAGGATTATTCGCTTTGGGGAATTGATAGAAACAGTAGAACAATATTTCATATTTTGTTTGATACAGAATTTAATATAAAAAGTTTTTCAAAATTTAATGGAATAACATTAATCCCTGGTTATCACAGTTTAAATTATTTACCATCCTACGAAAGTATTACAATGGATGATGATGATAATATTTATATTGTTGATGATCCATGGAAAGAAGTATTTATTCCTGAAGAAGAAATTTTAGATAAACTTGATGAAAAGACAATTAACAACTTTAAAGAATACGTTCCAATAATATTTAAATACAAAATAACACAACCCTAAGGAGAAAATAATTGAAAGAAGTAATTGGTTACATTGAGAATAACAGGGGCAGGTACATTGATGAACTAAAAGATTTTTTAAAAATTCCCAGTATAAGTACATTGGCTGAAAATAAATCGGATATGCAAACCGCAGCAAAGTTTGTTGCTGATAAATTAAGAGATGCAGGACTAAATAAAATTGAAATATTTCAGACCGAAGGTCATCCATTAGTTTATGGTGAATGGCTTGGTGCGCCAGGAAAACCAACAGTTTTAATTTATGGTCATTATGATGTTCAGCCTGTTGATCCGATTGAACTTTGGTCATCTCCGCCATTTGAACCAACCATTGTTGGTGATAATATTTTTGCACGCGGTGCTACTGATGATAAAGGGCAGATGTTAATGCACATTAAAAGTGTTGAAGCATATTTTAAAACGCACGGTAGTCTTCCTCTGAACGTAAAATTTTTAATTGAAGGTGAAGAAGAAATTGGAAGTACAAACCTATCGGTATTCCTAAAAAATAATACAGAACTTTTAAAATGTGATTCCGTATTAATTTCTGATACTGCACTTTTTGCACCGGGTGTTCCTACAATAACATACGGGTTACGCGGTTTGTGTTATATGGAAATTGAAGTAACTGGTCCATCACGTGATCTTCATTCAGGTACGTTTGGCGGTGGTGTTCCTAATCCAATAAACGTTCTTACAAAAATGATTGCTCAATTGGTTGATAAGGACGGGAAAATAAAAATTGCTGGATTTTATGATGATGTTTTAAAATTATCCAAAAAGGAAAGAGAGAATTTTAAAGCGCTAAAGTTTTCTGAAAAGGAATGGGGAAAAGCAATCGGATTAAAACATCTTACCGGAGAAAAAGGCTATACAACTTTAGAAAGAATATGGGCAAGACCAACTTTGGATTGTAACGGTATTTGGGGCGGCTTTACAGGAAAGGGAGCTAAAACTGTTATCCCTTCAAAAGCATCAGCAAAAATAAGTATGCGCCTTGTTCCTCATCAGGATCCCAAAAAAATTGAAAAACTTTTTGAGAAGCACATTAAAAAAATTGCTCCAAAAGAAGTTAGTGTAAAAATTACACCTTTACACGGCGGTTACCCGGTTATAACTCTTTTAGATGATAAGGCTACAATTGCAGGTGCAAAAGCAATGCAGTTAGCATTTGGAAAGAAAACTGTTTTTATGAGAGAAGGCGGATCGATTCCCATTGTTGTTGAATTTGCAAACAGATTAAAAGCTTCACCCGTGTTAATGGGATTAGGATTGAATACAGAAAATCTACATTCGCCAAACGAACATTTTAATCTGAATCACTTTCAACTTGGAATTAAAAGTTCAGCATATTTTTTAGATGAGTATTCTAAATAGCTGTTTTATTATAAGACTTATCTAATTTTTTTCTGCCTCAGAGTTTGTTTTAATGAAATTCTGAGGCTTTTTTTTGATTTTTTCTGAGGCATAAATCTTGAACAATTTGTGCATCTATGTTAAAGAAAATTAAACTATCGTCACTTATTTATCCAATTATTCTCTTGATTTTGTTGTTGCTGCTGAGCTGTGAGCACAAAACAAAACCGGACGGTACAAATATAAACTACAATGAGCAGGCTGCTTTTGATCAGAATAAAGATGCAGAAATTCAACGATACAATCTCGAGTTAAAAAAAAAAGAGTCTAAAAACCGATTTCCCTGCGACACAATTGCGGTGATTGAACACATATTTGATAATTATCCAGCCGGCACTTACCTACTTGAATTTGACAGAACAACCACTTATAATATTCCAAAACCAGCACTAATTTATTTTACGGATAAAAATGGAAGCAAATTTGTTTTTACTGTAATCGCAACTTCAAGAGCTGGTGAAAGACTTATTGAACCTACAAACGTAATTGGCTACGATCAGAGTTTTATTGATCTGGATAGTACAAAACTAGGTACCCCTTTTTTATATCTTGTTTTATTTGAGTGCAGCGGGGAGAATCTTGTTAAACAGTGGGAAGCACCTATTCCATCACACGGCGGCTTTAACAGCATTACTCTAAAAAAATGGAATTATAACGGCACTTATTACCTGGAAAATTATTTCCATTACGCTCAGGGGGTTGGTCATATAAATTACAACTACTTTTTAATTGATAACATCCGCAATTATCCTCATTTGTTAATGACTTACACCGGAACAAGTTTTAAAAGAACTTTGGCAAATGTTAACAATGATAAATTTCCTGATTACTACGAACATATCTTCTACAATCTAAATGATAAGGTTTATTCTAATGATTCTGTTGCATTCAAATGGAGTGAAAAGGATACGCTTTACTTAAACACAAAGAACCAAAAACAAACTCGCCGTTATTAATTTTTTTCTTATCTTTGCGCACGGAATTTTCCCAATTTCTTATCCGAAAAAACAATAGATACAATGGAGTAATAATGTTCGAGTTGATTAATACAAATTCAGATATGATATCATTTTTTGTATCACTTGGTGCAAAAACCGAGTTAATTAACGAGGTAACGCACATTAAAAGTTATTCTTCACTTGATAAGGAAGTTTATAGCTTAAATAATGGTGTTGCCCTAAAGTTTATGAATACCTCGTCAATAATTGAACTGAAGGGAAATGATTCACTCGATTTTTTGCATAGAATTTCCACAAACTCCATGAAAAATCTGAATAAAGAAGAGGTAAAAAAAACTATCTTCACATCAGAAAAGGGAAGAATAATCGGTGTTTCAACCATAATGAATTTTGAGAGCTATATTCTTTTAATAACAGGTATTCATAGCAAACAAAAAACAATGAGCTGGATAAATAAATACATAATCGGGGATGATGTAAAACTTAGTGAAGCAAGTCATCGTTTTAATTTATTTGAGATTGTTGGACCCCAATCCGAATCGTTTTTATCTTTATTTGTTGGTGATGCACTAAATACTATTTCAGCTAACTCGTTTAAAGTGGTAAGTGCGGATGGGGTGTTATTCTTCTTAGCCAGACTTATAGATGAAAAGGGATTACAAAAATTTTGGATACTTGCTGAGCAGGAAAACGGTAAGAAATTAGTAAGCACTATGATTGAGAATAAAGGTCCGTTTGATTTTAATTTAGTTGGTGAAGATGCATACAGTGTTTATAAAATTGAGAACGGCATCCCCTCTGATCCTAACGAATTAAATGATTTATATAATCCACACGAAGCGAAAATTATTAATCTCGTTGATTTCAAAAAAGGCTGTTACATCGGACAGGAAGTTATAGCAAGATTAGATACTTATGATAAAGTTCAAAAACAATTAGTTGGAATTTGTTTCCCTGAATCAATTGAAACTAATGAGAAGTTTACTTTGTTGGATGAAGAAATAAATGAAGTTGGTGCTGTTACATCTATTGCCTATTCTCCAATTAGAAAAAAGAATATTGCTTTAGGATATCTGAAAAAATCATTGGCAGTGCAAGGGACTAAAGTAACCGCTAAGAATGGAACTAAAACTATGGAAGTTATAATCCACGAGCTTCCATTTAAGAAATAATGCTGCAATGAAGATTTATACAAAAACCGGTGATAAAGGGGAGACTGGATTATTTGGTGGCGATAGGGTTGCTAAAAACCATTTGAGATTAAATGCTTATGGCAGTATCGATGAATTAAATTCATTTTTAGGTTTAGCTATTACCGAGGTTACAAATACAGAAATAAAAAGCGTGCTTAATGATCTTCAAAATAAATTATTTGTTTTGGGCTCAGATCTTGCAACACCTGAAACAGAAAAAAATGTTAAACTAAATATTACTCGTCTGCCTGATTCTTATATTTCTGAAACTGAACAGGCAATTGATAAGTATGAAGCCCGGTTAGATGAACTTAAAAACTTCATTTTGCCTGGTGGTAGTAAAGGTTCAGCACTATTACATATCTGCCGTACAATTTCACGTCGTACTGAAAGAGAAGTTGTGGCATTAAAAAATACCGAACATATCGGTGAAAACATCGTTATATTTTTAAACAGATTATCTGATCTGTTTTTTGTTCTTTCACGTTTTGAGAATAAGTACTCAAACATTCCAGACACAAAATGGATCCCTTAATGCAATTTGTTACCGCTTTTTGCATACTGAATTATAAGGGGGTGAATTTTGGTTTCGACGGGATTAAAGAGACTTAGAACTGCATACCGTGTTCCCCGAATACACGTAAATGAATTGGGAAAAAACAATAAATGGCGAATCTAATTACGCCTTAGCTGCTTAATTAATAGTTAACAGCCGTTCAACTTATCCTCTTGTATCGGGCTAGGATTGAACGACGTTTAGATACAATAGCTGATTCTGTCTCTTGCGCAGGAAAAGCGAATTAACAGCAAGTAGGCTTTAAGTGATCTTTGTCTATTTTGCAGCTTAAAGTCAAAAATGAAATAGACTATGTATGTAGACGTTCTTTGGATCATAATTTCGGACGCGGGTTCGACTCCCGCCACCTCCAC
>JBBQSH010000081.1:0-14199 GCA_038214015.1 Ignavibacteriales bacterium
TCTTCTCTATATCCTCGCAGTGAATTAGTACCTCCAAGCCTGTAAAGATCGCTATTTTCAAAAGTTGATCCTCGCAGCTCTCTTGCGTTTACACCTGCTGCAAGTACTTGTCTTGAAAATAATTCATAAAAAATGTAGAAGCTGGATGCAAATCTTTGAAGATTAACAGATGTTTGTAAGTTTGGTGTAATATATTCTTCCGGACCATTGATCGTTTTTCTGCTGAACGAATATGAGTTAATAAATAATAGTCCTTCCGTTGGTGAGTATGGATCATCGCGTGTATCGATTCTTAAATTTGCTCCGGTCGTAATGTATGATGAATTATAAACTGTAAATACAGGGTTAACTCTTACAGTCGGGATAACCGTTTCAGTCGCAACTATCAACGATGCTGAAATATCTTCAGTCGCAAGATATTCTAATGAACCTTCAAACTTGCGCTGTACATAAGTTGTATCCTGAACTCTTTGATAAAGACCAAGATTAATATTTACCGGAAAACTTAAAAACCATGGTTCAAGATATTTTAGATCTAACTCCTGCGAATCTCTGTTATACTTATTCCATTTAATCGAAGCTGCTCTACCAGTACCAAATAAATTTCTCAAAGAAATATTTACAAGTCCTGTTATGTAGCCTGAACTTTCATCTTTGCCGGGCGGGATGTATCCAATTATTCCATCAAAGTTGTTAGTGTTTTTTTCTTTTACCTCAATAAGTAGTACGCCTTCCTTTTTAGAGTTGATATAAAATTGTGGAATGGAAACAGGTTCAAAAAAACGAAGACGATTTAATCTTTTAGGAAATTCTTCAATTTTATTTTGCATGTAAGGTTCGCCTGATTCAAGTCTAAGCTCACGAATAATTACATAATCTTTTGTTGATGTGTTGCCACGAACATCAACCTTATCAATTTTATTTTCAATTCCTGTTATTATTTTAAGATAGAGATCTGCATAATTATCTTCACTTGCAGAATCAGTATAAATACTTACCGAATTAATAAGAATTTTTGCAAAAGGATAACCGGAGTTTTCAAACCCTGTAAGCAACTCTTCAATATTTAGTTCTATTTCCTGTTTGTTGAAAACCTGCCCGTTTAAGTAATCAAATTGTTTAACAATGTTCATATCCGTTGTAGTATCAATTCCATCCAAATAAATATTATTAATCACAACCGGATAACCTTCATCAATTTCCAGAACGATATCAAACTTAGCTGAATCATTTGAAACGATTAACTCAGCATTTGTAAAATTAAAAAAGTAATATCCCTGCAATAAAATATTTCTTGCTATTTTAGATTTAACCGAATCAAGTATTCCATTGTAAATAGGTTGGCTTAATCGAAGTTCAGACCAGTTTAAATATTCTGAATCATCAAAATTAAAATTGCCGTTAACTTCAAATGAACTAAGCTTTTGTGCAGATAAAAAAGAAGAAACGAAGAGTATTATTACTAAACTAAATTTCGTGGGGCGAATCATCGATTGTCTTTGTTTTTTTTCCAACCGGTAAAATTTCTACTTTATCTTTAAATTTTATTACATCTTTAAGGTTAACATTAGATACATCAAAAGTGGCAGCATTTAATCCTGCGATTGCAGTTGCAAATTTTAATGAGTCTTCAAACAAATCAGAATTGATCCAACAATTAACTAATCCTGCAACAAAACTATCTCCGCTGCCTGTTGCATCAATCTCCTGAATATCTAATGGTTTAATTTTATAAATGTAATCGAAATTAGAAGCGTAAAAATTATTACTCCCGTTTGTTAAATAAGTCCGCTTAACACCTTTATGATATAGATTGTATAAATAATCAGCTATTGATTTTTCATCCTTCAGACTTATCCCAAGTGAGTATTTAATTTCGGAAAGATTATTATGAATCATTGTAGGTGCTGCATCAATACAACTTTGCAAATGCTTGCCGTATGTATCGCATATCGAAACTTTATCGTACTTGTTTGCTAACTCGATACAATAAGGAATTATATAATCTGTTTCGGTTGATGGCGAACTACCGGAAAAAATTACAATCTCACAATTCTGAATCATCTTATCCAGTTTCGATTTAAATTCATCAACTTCATTCTGAGAGATTTTAGGATCCTCAGAAAAGTAGGATGAAACAGTTTTTTCTTTTTCTGATGTGATTACTGCGGCGTGTCTTGTTTCTGATTTCGTGGAGATAAAAGAAAAATCAAGTTCTTCGCTTTTTAATGTATCACGATAAATTTTTCCATTCGTGCCGCCTGAAAAAAAATAGTTATAAGATTTTACACCAAGCTTTTTTAATTGGCGACTTACATTAATTCCTTTACCACCAGCGGATACTTTTGTAACAGCATTTCTGTTAACTCTTCCTGATAAAACCTGTTCGTAACTAAATCTTCTTTCTAATAGAGTATTGAGTGTGATAATTAGAATCATTATTGAAAATCTTGCTTAATAATTAACTGAATTTACACAAGACAGTAAATAACGAATGTCATACCCGCGAAAGCGGGCATCCACATCTCTAAAATAATCTAAAAATGGATTCCCACTTTCGTGGGAATGACAATATGAGACCTTAAAATTCATTTTGCGAAACTTCAGTAATTAATATCGGTAACGATACAAATCACCCGTTAAAGGCGTAATTAATCTATAATCTCCAAAACCGGTCTGATCCAGAAAAACAAAACTTCTGTTCAGATCATAATACTCCCAAACTTCATAGGGTTTAGAATCATACTCAAAGGGATGTCTATCAATATTGTTAGGTGTACCAAGAATTGTATAAACCATTCCGCGGTCCGATCGCCATCCTTCTATGTAGTTAGAAAAATTTTCATTTGAATATGAAATTCTTCTAAAGTACTCATCAAATATTTCATTCTCATCATTGTTTGGTGAAGGATCTTTCTTCTTCCAGTACTCTAAAAATCTTTTAGTTTTTTCCTGAACAGTTTCACCCTCTTCCATATAATCCAGTTCATCCGGAGTTGCAATGTAAACTGTTTGTGCTATTGCTTTATCGATATCAGTAATTACACCAGGCAACCCTTTCCAATGTGAATAAAATGCCTTGCTAACGGTTTCAATCACTTTAGAATTTTCATCGAGTAGAGAAACAGTTAATGAGTAAACACCAAGTTCAAAAGGAAATTCTGCCAGAGGATATAATATTTTGTTTATACCCGATTTAATATTTCTATCTTCAACTTCTTTATGGATTACATTCTTATCAGAATTATAAACTATATATTCAAATGTTCTATTTACATCAACACTATCTTTTGAATAAACTTCAAAATAAAATTTAACTCTATCTTTAGAAGTTGGGATATTACGGCTAATATTCGGAATGATTTCATTTTTACCCTGCGAATTATCTATTTTGGAAATCATTAAAATATCACTTAAAGAAATATTTTTATCGAACGATCTGACTTTAAAGACATTTTCCC
The DNA here is from genome assembly GCA_038214015.1 of Ignavibacteriales bacterium. GTDB lineage: Bacteria > Bacteroidota > Ignavibacteria > Ignavibacteriales > Ignavibacteriaceae > IGN3. Next base: position 3,462 of record JBBQSH010000081.1, read on the forward strand.
CTATTGCTTCCTGTTTCGAATCTTTATCCAGCAGCATTGTTCTAATTGTATAAGTTCCGGGTAAGATGTCAAACGACTTTCTGCTTAGCTTATAATTATCTTTCGAAGTAGTCATTGTAAAATCTATCACATCAACTGTTTCATTCCACGTTTTTTCAACAATCAACTGTTTCTTAACGCTGTCAAACACCGAAGTTGTAACAGAATACTTAGCTGTAAATCCCTGGTTTGATTTTAAGAATTGAATATTCTTGTATGGCACCTGTATAAAAACATCAACGCGAGAAAGCCCCGGCTTATCTGATGCAGCATTAAGGAATTCCTGATAATACACAGCAGCATTTATGTTTTTCTGATTTTTTTCACCAATGTTATCCTGCGCATAATAGTTTACAGTCAAGGATAAACAAATAAGAATTAAAAATGTTTTTTTCATTTACCTTTTCTTTCATCTAACAAAATATTACCAAATAAATCATACTCATCGTAATCATTAATTTCAACATCGTAAAACTTGCCGATTTTAATTTTGTTATTTTTTTTATTTATCAAAACTTCACCATCAACTTCCGGTGCATCTCTGTAGGATCGTCCGACAAAGAAATCACCTTCAACGGATTCAATTAATACATTAAGTTTTTTTCCTACAAATGATTCATTTTTTTCTAGGGAAATATCTTTCTGTATTTCCATCAAAACATTTTTTCTTCTTTCCTTCTCTATTTCAGAAACAGGATCACCTAAAATATAACTTGATGTATTCTCTTCAACACTAAATGTAAATGTTCCGATTCTGTCAAATTTTATTTCACGAATAAAATCACAAAGTTCTTCAAAATCTTTTTTGGTTTCGTTTGGATATCCCACTATAAAAGTTGTTCTGATTGTAATATCCGGAATTTCTTCGCGAAGTTTATGCAATAACTTTCTTGTGCGTTCTGCAGTCACTCCCCTTCGCATCGATTTTAAAACATCATTAGAAATATGCTGTAATGGAATATCCACATACTTACAAACTTTGGGGTTTGTTTTAATCTCCTCAATCAACTCATCCGGAAATTTTGATGGATACGCATACATTAATCTTATCCACTCAATTCCTTCAATCTCACTTAATTTTCTTAGTAGTTCAGAAATATTGTTTTTACCGTAAAGATCTTTTCCATAATCGGTTGTGTCTTGAGCAATCAACACCAATTCTTTTGTATTATTTGCAGCAAGAAATTCTGCTTCACGAATCAAATCTTCCATTGATTTTGATTTGTGCAAACCACGCATCAATGGAATTGCACAAAATGAACAAGGATGATCACACCCTTCAGAAATTTTTAAATACGCTGTGTGTGATGGAGTCGTTAATATTCGCTCGCCGAGTAATTCTTTTTTTAAATTACCGCCAAGTTCCTTAATTATACCTTCGTAATTTTCGGTACCAAAATAAACATCAACTTCAGGAATCTCTTTTAATAAATCTTCTTTATATCGCTCTGACAAACATCCAGCAACAATTACTTTTTTAATCTTGCCGCTGTTTTTCATCGCAACTGCTTCAAGAATTGTATTTACTGATTCTTCTTTTGCAGCTTCAATAAATCCGCAAGTATTAATAATTACGGTCTCAGCTTTGTTCGGATCATCAACCAATCCAATTTTATTAAGTTGGATTTGTTTCATCAGTCTTTCAGAATCTACTGTGTTTTTTGAACAGCCAAGAGTTATTACAGAAACTTTTCCGCTCATAAAATCTTATTCCAAATCATCATGCTAATTGTGTTAAGTATAAATAAATAATTGGTGATGAAAACAATAACGAATCAAATCGATCAAAGATTCCACCGTGTCCGGGAATTAAGTTTGAAGAATCCTTAACACCTGCATCCCGTTTTAGCAATGATTCTGCAAGATCACCAATTTGTCCGAGTGTTCCAATAATAAATCCGATTACAATTGCATCTTTAAGTGATAAAAAATCAAGCACAATATTCTTCGCTAATATCATAGCAAGAATTGCAAATACAAATCCAAAAATTGCTCCTTCCCAGCTTTTTTTTGGACTAACACGCGGAAATAATTTATGTTTGCCCAGCGCTGTTCCGCCAAAGAAAGCTGCAGAATCACAAATCCAAATCGTAGCAAAAATTGATATAATTAAATATCCGCCTTGACTATATAATCCATCTATATTTGGATAAAACTCTCTTATCCCGACTAATGTGCTTCCAAAAATTCCCATATAAAAAACACCGAGTAAGGTTGCACCGAGATTTTGAATTGCAGATCCATTGTTTCTGAATAACTCAAAAAGTAAAAGCACAATAAAAAAGGCGATTAGAAAATGATACTGACTAAAGAAAAATCTATACTGATTTAGAATCAGAAAAATTACAGCAATTAAACCAAGGTTAACATTTACATTTGCACCCTTTGATTTTGCCATTATGGAAAATTCATAAAAAGATATTCCGGCAACGATCAGAACAAAACTTAAAAAATATACTCCACCAAAGTAAGAGAGTAAAACCAATGCCGGAATAGCAAAAACAGAAACTAAAATACGGACAGCAGTATTTCCTAAAGCCATTACCCCTCTTCTTCCGGTTTAGTATTCTCTAATTCCTTGATAAAGTTCAATGCAGTAGAAGCATCTTCACTTTTAACAAGAAGTTTTATAACTGCAAGATTTCCAGTTACAGGAAAGCTGCTGTCTTTCTGCGATAAGATTGTAGCTTCAATTTCCGCACTCCCAAGAGCATCCTTCATCATCTGCACATCGTAAAGTTGATCTGATGTGTAAACTACAACCCAATCGTGATCTATTAGTTCTTCAACTAATGTTGTTCCGCAATCCGGGCATACTTTAATGCCCTCTTTATATTCGTATGTACAATTTGGACAGAAAGGCATAATCATTTCTCCTTTGATATTTTTTTTAAAAAATAATATTTATTTATGAAAACAATCAATGCAATAAACAGAGCAGCTAATCCAAAGAACATCAAAACATAAGAAGAAAGTTCACCGGGATTTACCGAAGCATCTGATTTTAATAACTCATCATCGCCAATTATGTGATACAGTGAAACTGCCGAAAAATTATTTAGAAAATGTAAGAACATTGGTATCAGTAATGTTTTACTCTGGTATGCAGCAAATCCAAAGAATGCACCTAAAACAAAGAGTGGAATAAATCCATAAGGATTAAAGTGATATAGACTGAAAAATAAAGCTGTAATTATTGCGCCAATATATTTTTTATACCGCAGCTCAAAACTTCGCTGAATAAAACCACGAAACATGGTTTCTTCTGAAAGTGCCGGTACGACTGCAACTACCATTACAACTAATGAAAGCTCAAAAATATTGGATGCCGAAAGAAGATTACTGTAAGTTTTTTCAACCATTTCATTTAGTGAATCAAAAAAACTTTTTACAGAATTTATAAATGATGAATTTTTCGCAAAAATTTCCAAATAATAATTCTGTATATAAAGATATGCTTGCAGCAATGGAGTAAGAATAACTATCCCAAGTGTAAATAAGCCTAACTCTTTCAGATCAGGTTTGCGTATGCGGATAATCTTTCCCACATCCGAGTAAATCCATCTTGCAAATAAAAGAGCAGGCAGTAAAATAAAAAGTATCTGTCCCGCCATCGTCATTAAACGGAGGCTATCTACCGGAACGGATTCCAGATCCATCCCTAAAATTAAAACAGTAATTAAAGAGCCAACTATCTGGTAAAGAAAAAATGCACCGGCTAAGCCGATAAATGCGGCAGCAACCGGTGAGACTTGAAACTCCAAATCATTATCCGGATCGTAATTGGGATTACTTTCTTTAGAAACAATTATATCTTCAATTGGCTGTTCTTCGTTTTGATTGTCGTTGTTAAATTCTTGCATCAGTAATAAATATGAGTTGAATAATAATGCTTAAAATTACTGATATAAGAATTGACACTCAAATTTAAAGGAATGCATAAAAATTGAGTTATTTGTATAAATCATTTAGATCTGCATTAGCAATATCGATGAAAAGCTGTGCTACTTTATCCACTACATCATTAAAATATTTTTCACCTTTTTCTTTTGTAGCTTTTACCGGATTTCCGATGCCGGTGTCATCCGTAACTTTAGACCATTTTCTTTCAGTCCAGGCCCAACCCTCTTGTATTCCTTTTATTTTAATCTGCTTTGAGAGTCCTGAACCAGCTTGGCTTAGAGGCAGAACTAATTGAGGAGCAAGATATAATAGCAAACTTGTTTCCATCTCATCAGCATGATCACCACTGTGTTCAAAATATTTTTCTTTTGGCAGGGAGTTAAACCAATTGCAATAACTAAGAAACATTTTAGGAAATTTTAACCCTATCTCTCTAAGGATAGGTTTAAAATCATTACCGCCATGTCCATTTACTATCAGCAGTTTAAATATCTGCTGACGATTAAGAACTTCAATAAGATCATTCAGTATTGCAGCCTGAGTGCTTGGATTGATATTCATATCAAGTTTAATATCAGTCTGCCCTGTATTAACTCCATATGGAATTGCAGGCAGAACGATAATTTTTGCACCCTGATTAAAAGCCTTTTCCGCTGCAGCCGCTGCGATACTGGTGGATTCTATTACATCGGCAGAATATGGCAAATGATAGTTATGAGCTTCAGTTGCACCCCAGGGCAAGATAGCAAGATTAATAGAACGGTCCTTAATATCTTTCCAGTTGGTTTCAGCTAGTATGAATGGTCGCATTTTGAATTTCTCTTAAATTTTTAATTAAAAATTAAAATATATTCAATTAAGATTCTTAATATCTATCTCTAACAAACTATAGATTGCAGTATCTAAAAACTTTCCGTTATAAAAATAATCTTCTTTAAAGTAAGCTTCTCTCTTAAATCCAAATTTTTCTAATAACTTTATAGAGTCCAGGTTATTGGGATTTACATTTCCTTCAATACTATGCAGGCAAAGTTCCTTAAATCCGAATTCAATTACTTTGTTAAGTGCTTCTTGCATATAACCATTGCCCCAATATTCAGGCTTCATAGCATATCCAACTTCCGCCCTTAAATTTTCTCTAATCAACCGCCAGTATCCAATATAGCCAATTACACTTAGTGAATCTTTTTTATTAATAATCCAGTTTATCCCTGATTTATTATTATGAATCTCAATCATCTTTTCAATCATTAACTCTGATTCTGCAACGGACTTATGAGGGTCTCTATCTAAATATTTCATAACCCTTTCATCTGAACGAATCTTGAAAAGTTCTTCAGCATCACCTTTTACGAATTCCCTTAACAGTAGTCTCTCTGTTTCTAAGTTTGGAAAGGTATCGAAAATATTGTCGTTAATTTTTGTATTCATTTCAAGATTACATCACACTTACAAAGTTTAAATATTAACTATTATCAATTGCTACTTAAGTTTTTATAAGAACTAAATCAATTAAAATTAAAAAAAGGCTCAGTTACCTGAGCCCAATTTTTGCAAGAAAACGTTAAATCCTTAATTACATTTCATCAATAATTTTATTAAGTGTTGCACTTGGACGCATAACAGCATTTGCTTTCATTTCATCAGGCAAATAATAACCTCCAACATCAGCAGGTTTACCTTGAACAGAAATTAATTCACTAACAATCTTTTCCTCGTTTGATTTTAGTTCCAGAAACATTTTGGAAAAACGAGCTTTTAATTCTGCATCTTTGTTCTGTTCTGATAAGGCTTGTACCCAATAAAATGACAGATAGAATGAGCTTCCTCTATTATCAATCTCACCAACTTTACGTGATGGATAACGAGAGTTTTCTAAATACTTTCCAATTGCAACATCTAATGTTTCAGCTAATAGTGCTGCTTTTGCGTTGCCGGTTTTATCTGCAATCATTTCTAATGATGGAACAAGCGCACAATACTCACCTAGTGAATCCCATCTTAAATGATTTTCTTTTAATAATTGTTGAACGTGTTTTGGAGCCGAACCGCCTGCACCGGTTTCAAATAATCCGCCGCCGTTTAATAATGGAACAATTGATAACATCCTTGCACTTGTGCCTAGCTCAAGTATCGGGAATAAGTCTGTTAAATAATCACGAAGAACATTTCCTGTTACAGAAATTGTATCCAACCCTTTTCTAACTCGTTCTAAAGTATATTTCATTGCATCAACAGGTTTAAGAATTTTAATTTCAAGTCCTGTTGTATCATGCTCAGGTAAATATTTTTTTACTTTTGCGATAATTTCTCTATCGTGTGCCCTATTTTCATCAAGCCAGAAAATTGCTGGAGTTGAAGATGCTTTAGCTCTGTTTACTGCAAGCTTTACCCAATCTTTAATGGGTTCATCTTTAGCCTGACACATTCTAAATATATCACCAGCTTCAACCTGTTGCTCAAGTAATGTTTTTCCTTCAGAATTAACAACACGAATAATTCCATCACCTTTAGCTTCAAATGTTTTATCGTGTGAGCCGTATTCTTCAGCTTTCTGTGCCATCAAGCCAACATTAGAAACAGCACCCATTGTTGCTGGATCAAACTGTCCATTTGCTTTTGCATCTGAAATAATTTCCTGATAAATAGTTGCATAACAACGGTCCGGAATCATTGCGATACAATCCTGCAGTTCATCTTTTTTATTCCACATTTTTCCGCCATCACGAACGATATTAGGCATTGAAGCATCAACAATTACATCATTAGGTACATGCAGATTTGTCTTGCCAATTCTGGAATCGATCATTGCAAGTTCGGGTTGATATTCATAAACTTTATTAATATCTGCTTCTATCTCTACTCTTTTTTCTTCAGGAAGTTTTTTTAGTTTTTCGATTATATCCAAAAGACCATTATTAACATTTGCACCTATTTCTTTTAGCACATCAGCATGTTTATCAAGTGCATCTTTGTAATAAACAGAAACAGCATGACCAAACATTATCGGGTCAGAAATTTTCATCATTGTAGCTTTAAGATGTAGTGAAAGCAAAACATTATCTTTTTTTGCTTCATCAATTTGCTGAGCATAAAATTTTCTTAGCTCTTTAATATTCATTACAGTTGTGTCAATTACTTCTCCGTTGAGAAGTTTAAGATTCTCTTTAAGAACTGTTGTGTTTCCACTTTGATCAACATATTCAATTTTAACAACATCATTTTTAGATAGAGTAAGTGCAGTTTCATTTCCATAAAAATCTTTTTGTGTCATATACGCAACTCTGGCTTTTGAGCCTGATGCCGGCCATGGTTTCATCATTTTATGCGGATGTTTTTGAGCAAACTTTTTAACAGATAAAGATGCACGCCTATCAGAATTACCTTCTCTTAAAACCGGATTTACTGCAGAGCCAAGAACTTTTGCAAATCTTTCTTTTAATTTTTTCTCTTCATCATTTTTTGGTTCTTCGGGATAACCAGGAATTTTAAATCCTTTATCCTGCAATTCTTTTATCGCTTCTTTTAATTGTGGTATTGAAGCACTGATGTTTGGAAGTTTTATGATATTTGCATCAGATGTTTTTGCAATTTCACCCAGTTCAGATAAGTAATCAGGAATTTTTTGTTCTTCAGTAAGATGTTCAGGAAAGTTTGCAATGATTCTTCCGGCTAAGGAAATATCTTTTTGTTCAATTTCAATTCCCGTTCCTTTAGAAAAGGATTTTACTACTGGAAGTAAACAATAAGTTGCTAAAGCAGGAGCTTCATCAATTTTTGTCCAAATAATTTTTGCTGCCATTTATAACACTCTTTCTATTTAAGAAATATTTTTTATAAGATTTTAATAGTTGTTTAAAAATAGTCATTCTTTAATAATTATTGAACATAAGTTTAAAAGGTTGAAATGTTGGATGAGGATATAACAAAAAAGGCTCAATCACTTGAGCCTTAATTGTAAATTGTGCATTGTACACCTGCCTGCAGAGTCTGTTGCAAAAGTCAAATGAGTGTCATTTCGACCAAGGGGAGAAATCTTTTTCTTGACATATTGAAAGATTTCTCAGTCGAAGACTCCTTCGAAATGACTTTTTCAGAGTTATGCAACAGACTCTGCCAGCAGGCAGGTTGTTAATTACTTTACAAGAGTCATCTTTCTTGTCTGAACAAAATTACCAGCTTCTATTTTGTAGATATACATTCCACTGTTAAGTTCGATTGCTCCGCCTGTGGCGGAAAAGTTTATTGTATGAACTCCGGCTTCCTTAAACTCATTTACAAGTGTTCTTAATTCCTGTCCAAGTATATTAAACAAAGTAAGCTTTACCATTCCTGCTTCTGGTAGATTGTAGCGAATTGTTGTTGCAGGATTAAATGGATTTGGATAATTCTGACTTAACTCAAATTTCTTTGGTGCGCCAAAATCAACCTCAATTGCTTTTGAGTATTCAAACTGTCCATCGTTATCAATTTGTTTTAGCTTGTATGAATATTTTCCTGAAGAAACTTTATCATCAACAAAAGAATAACTCTTCGGCGAGTTGCTATTACCATTACCATTTACAAACCCAATCTTCTCCCACCCCGTCACACTGAGCGGAGTCGAAGTGTGAATTTGTCGATGTATCTCAAATCCATAATTGTTCACCTCTGTTTCGGTCTCCCATCTTAGCTTAACATTATTACTTGCGATAGAAGCTGAAAATGATGAAAGCTCTACTGGGAGAGGAGCGTTGGACCAGGAGGTGGCGACTCTAATCCCGTCGATTACAAGATCTGGAATGCCTGCAACTTGCCTAATTCCTATTGCGTCAATAACACTTTGTCCATCTTGATTAGATATAGTTATATCTGCTGCACCAGCAGCATTCTCATCTACTGGCACTCCAGATGATCTAACCCACATTTTTACTTCATCATTTCCTGAGGTATTAATTATGTACTTAACTATGAGAAGATAAGTTGTATTTTTTGAATAATCATTTGTAATCCAATTAGTTGTTGAATTGTTACTTAATCCAAAATTAACGTTTCCAGAGATATCTACTCTTGCAAATACTCTTGCACAAAAGAATGAAAAACTTGTGGGCGTTAGTCTATCACCCAAATGTAGAAAATATTCACCTATCAGATCATTTGCGGTTTCAGTAACATTAACAAGTGCAGAAAAATAAATTGTAGTTCCATTTACACTCTGTGCTGCAAATCCAAGATTAACATCTTCTCCAGCACCAAAAACGTTTGCGGCATTACCAATTCCAGAAGAGGGATATCCAGAATAAGTCAAACCTGAATTACTTACAATTATCGGATCCGTTGTACCACTGTGTAAAGTCCACCCATTATTGGTTAATAAATCTCCTGGTGTATAATTAAAATCTTCTACTAATGGCAAAGGTGGAGAAACCGCTGGTGTAACTGAACCATTACATATTACAGTTTTATTAAAAGCACTATTAGAGGAAGCTATTATAGATTCATTATTAAATGTTCCAGTAATTAATTCTGCTTTTAACCTAACATATATTGCAGTTGAACTTACAATCCCACCGCTTTGTGTTAAAGTAATTGAACTACTAGTAAATGGACCTCCGGAGGTGATCGAAATTTCGTAATTAGTTGGAGGAGAAATCAAAATATTATCCGTTAAATTCCTACCGCTAATATTAAAAGACTGTTCAGCAGATGGGCCTGAACCTTGTGCATAATTGAATCCTGATAAGAATGCATTACTTAAAGATATTATTGATGTTGTAATGTTTGTACCAATGCTTATTGATACATTATCAAAAAAAGCGGGTTGGTTTGCTGCTGTTGAACCATGCCAGTATCCCCCCATATACAGGAGTTGCGATCCAACAGAATAATTATCTATTGCCGTGCCTTGCGAAGTTAAATTACCAGTGTTTGGATCTGCAAATGCGCTTGCCCCATCATTTCTCAAAAATAATTCCCACTCATCACTTAAAGGATTATAGGTTACTTTAATGCTTAAATAATCTGCTCCAAAATCAGAAAGACCCGACGTATTTGAAGTAATTATGTTTGTGAGTGTACTCGATAACCCTTCGCTGTATCGTACAAGTCTTATTGGGTCAGTAGTCCCTGATTGCCCTAGAACAACAGCATATCCATTCCCTTCATAATCGGCGAATTGAGATGAGCCAGCTAAAATAAATGCAACTCCATATGAACCGCCGGTAAATCCTGCAGGCTCAGGTCTTATCTGCCGCATATTAAAATTCCAGGTTATGATTCCGGTATTTAGATTTAGTGCAGTGTTGTAAGGGGATGAAAATGAAGAAGTAGATACATTTGCAAAAACCCAACCGTTTGCATTTGCAGTAGCACCAACATCATTAGTCAGTTCAAGTTGTTCAGGAGATGTATTTCTTCTTGCACCCCAATCATCGCCACTTCTGATAACTGACCAGGCAGAACTTCCAATCAGCCCACTCGTTGTCCAAGTATCGTTCGTATTTGTACTAAAGTCATCTGAGAAAACAGTTGTTTGGGCAAAATTAAGTTGAGCAAACAAACCCAACATTAAAAACATCGTTGTATAAATTTTCATAAGCCCTCGCCTGTTGATCGTCTTATTGAAATAGTTAACTACCGGAAGTGTGTTTAACTACCGGTGGATTGTAAAAATAAAAATATGAATGAAAGAACAAAGGAAAAATGCTACAGTTATAAAAGGTTCAGCTACCTGAGCCTTTTTTGAATTTTTGCTTTTGTCCGCCGTGGCGGATTTGAATTACTTTATTAAAGTCATTTTTCGTGTTTGAATAAAAGT
>JBBQSH010000082.1:0-14114 GCA_038214015.1 Ignavibacteriales bacterium
GTATCTGAGAATTTGAGTAAGTATTTATTGGCATCCCAATTTTTTTGACTTATTACTGTTATATTTAAATAAATTAATAATTTTAAGAGTATGATGAGAAATTTTACGTTTACTTTTTTTTACACTTTCTTACTTCTAATAAGTAATACTGGGTTTGCACAAAGACTGCAAGAATGTTCATTGCCGAAGTTTAATCAAGTTAGTTTAGAAGCTGATTTAAAACTTAACGGGAGTGGTGAAGATATAGACTCAATTGAATTTTGGAAATCTCCTGATAGTTCTGAAACACTTATGTTTGTTACAGCAAAAGGAAACAACTTGGTGGAAGTGTGGAAATATCCTTTTAAAGGAAATCAAATAGCATCTTTAACACATACAACTTTTCAGAATAGTCCCGTAAATGGAGTTACAGTAGATCAAAATAAAAATTTACTTTATGTATCCATCGGAAATCCTTCCAGTACAATAAGTGTTTTTTCTCTTCCAGATTTAAATTTTCTTTTCAATTTTAATAGAGCTGGAGCAAACTATTACACAGAACCTAATCTTGCATTGTTAACCCTCAAAGACGGCAGCAAAAAAATTTATGTTTCTGCAGACTCTACTGTTGATATCCATAATCCTGAAACTGGTGAGTTTATTCAAACATTTGCCCCTATCAAAGGTTTAGAGACAATGGCTACCGATAATTTCTATCAAAGGATCTATATCCCAGATGAAAATGATAGAACAGGGGTATATTTATATAATCCCGATGGAACCCCATTCTTTCTAAATGGTTCTAATGTGTTTGGTGAAAATGTTTTTGATTCGGATGCAGAAGGAATCATTATCTATACTTGTCCAACTAACAACCCGGTTGATAGCGGATTTGGTTTTATTGTTGTTTCTGATCAAAAAGCAGATGTGACTGATTTCGAATTTTTTGATCGTATTACTCTAGAACATTTAGGAACTTTAAATATTATTGGCGTATCGAATACTGATGGAATAGCATCTTACCCCTATTTCTTACCAAATTATCCCTATGGAATTTTTGCCGTAGTAAACAATGATCAAACTGTTGTAATAGTTGGCTGGGATATTATATTTAATCAAATCTTTAACATCACAGGCAACAAAGAAATTAACTTTTATCTTCCTAACTATCAGCTTTATCAAAACTATCCGAATCCCTTTAATCCAAATACAACCATTCGGTATTCAATTCCAAATTACATTCCCAGCGGAGTTGAAGAATCTTTTGTACAACTAAAAGTCTATGATGTACTTGGGAATGAAATTGTTACCTTATTTAATGAAGAAATACCTGCCGGAAGATATGAAGTAGATTTTAACGCATCATCATTAGCAAGTGGAACATATTATTACAGAATAAGATCGAATGATTTTGTTCAAACAAAAAAGATGTTGTTGATAAAATAGTGCCAAATGTCCTCTTAGAATTTTAAAAAAGACTGATGAGCCAAATGGGACTTTACCATAATGGTTGAATTAAATTCAAGATATCAACGTTCGAGTTTATAAAAAATACTTGATTAGTTTTATGATTTTTATTTGAGTGTCTTTTTCTACAACAAGATAAGTAAAAGCTGTCATTTATTATTTAAATTTATCGATAATGTAGAAATGCTCTTTAAAGTTGTATTTTATTTTGATCATTTTATTCAAAGACTAATCTTTAAAAATTATTATGCTATTCACAAAGTGAAGCAGAAGCAAATATGCTCTTATTTCAGAGAGTAATCAGTCACTACTAGCTAAAACCGTCCCACTATAATTTCCTTCAGTAAGTTTCATTTTGTATCCATCAAATTCACTTAATATTTTCCCTGTTGAACAACCTTAGACTAAGTCGATAAAATTGAACAATTCAAATAAATTTTACTTCAAAATATCTATTTACTTTAAAGTATAACAAAGAGTAAACTTATGATAGAATACGCCCATATTTATACAAAGAACTTAGAAAATATCGATATGAGGCAGTTCACATTTATCTAATACCAATATTTCTTTGATTATTTAAGCATTAAACAAGGCATTTTTTTTGCAGTTATTTATTCCTGCCTAATCCGAGGGCAATTTGATTAAGTTATATAATATTATCGAAGTGTTAATATAAATACACTACGGTAATGAATTCTGAATTTCATTTAATTAACTGTTCGTTAATCATTCTATCAGGAGGTTCTATGCGTAAACTTTCTTCTTTGATGGTAATATGTTTTCTAACTATTACCCCCCTATTTGCTCAGGATCCAGGAACTAACCATAATGGCTTACCACTAACCGAACCACAACTTGGTTCAATTATTCCAGTTGTTACAGAAATTGGTTTCATAAGCCTTTCTGTCGATGGTTTAGGTACAAATAACGCAAACGGTGGTATTATTCAGGTTAATAAACCTGTCGGTGCAACTGTTCGTGCAGCCTACATAGCCGCTGCTTCAACCGGTAGCAGTGGTAGACAACTTAATGATGGACACGTGTCCATAGATGGAGCAGGTGTTAACTGGGACATTAGCACACCGAGTTCTATTTCTTCATGGAATCACTGGGCAGATGTCACTTCATTAGTCAAACCAAAAGTTGACTTAGCCCCTGCTGGCTTAGTAGATTTTGAGATATCGGAAGTTGATCCATCTGGAATCGACGGCGAAATTATTGCGGTTATCTTTGACGATCCAAACCAGACGGCAAGCAATACAATTGTTCTGTTATTTGGAGCACAAAATGTCTTAGGTGATAATTTTGCAATTGGATTAGCTAATCCAATTAATCTAAGTGACCCTGATTTGGTTCTTGATTTTTCTTTAGGAATAGGTTTTGGATTTCAACCATCTGGTCAGTACAGTCAAGTTGATGTTAACGGACAAAGACTAACAACATCTGCAGGTGGACAAGACGATGGTGAAGCTGCCAATGGAGCTTTATTAACTGTTGGCGGGATTGGAGATATTAATACTAATCCACCCGATCCATTTCAAACAGGTGGTGGTGGTCCAAGATATGACGATGAATTATATGATTTAATTCCCTTTGTTACCGATGGCGCTACTGCAATTAATGTTTTCACTCAAAATCCATCAACAGATGATAACATTTTCTTTGCAGCACTATTCCTCGGTTCAACGACAGCTATAGTTGGAGAAGGAATCCTTCTTTCTCCGCTTAATGCAACCAATCCTGTTGGCACAAATCATACTGTAACTGCAAAAGTTCAAAATGATCTGGGTGATCCCATTGTTGGCAGAACCGTAAACTTTGAAATTGTTAACGGACCAAATATCGGTTTAACAGATTCAGATGTTACGGATGTAAACGGTGAGGCGACATTCACATACTCAAGTGCTGTTGCAGGAATAGATGAAATATCTTCTAATATGACTAATACTCAGGGTAATTTAGTTACTTCGAATTCTGTAATCAAAAAATGGACTATGGCTACGCAATTCCCATTTATGACAATTTGGGCTGTTAATGATGACACTGATGGTGCGCTACAATATTATACTCTAGCATTAAACAATACTTTCCTAAATGTAGAGGGAAATATACTTGGTGTTAGTGGACCCAAAGATATTGAAGACTTAATTATTGACAGCGAAGGGACTTTCTATTTTGTAAATAACGTTGGTACATCGACTATTTACAAGATTGATTACAGCGAGTTAGATCAAAATAATGCAACTCCTGTTCAATCTATACTTATTGGCAGCACAGGGTTACCTACTGATCCAAATACTGATTCACCAGAAGAAATTGCTAGTTTACTATTCTATGAAATTCCAACCGATGGAATAATTTTTAGCAATCTATATGGTATAGGGAAAGCTTCCAAAAAACTTTATAACATAAGTACAATTGATGGCAGCATAGTCGAAATTGCTACTTTAAATGTAAATGGTGACTTCCGAACTGACGGAATGACCTTAGCTGCAGATGGTACTGTTTACTTGTTAAAAACTAATGAGGTTGGAGAGAGTGAAATCTGGAAATTTAATCAGTTCCCGAGTGGTGATATTTCATATGTAAGACAAATAGAAACCTCAGGAAAAGTTGAAGCTCTAACCGCTCACCCCGATGAATTTCTTTATGCCTCAGACGAAGATAGGCTATTCCAAATATCTGTAGTAGATAACTACATTGGTTACCTTGCAGACTATACTGTTGATATTGAGGGAATGGATTACTTCTTCGAATTTGAAGATAATCAGCCTGTTGCTCCTGTGATGCTGTTTACTCCAATTGATGGGACAACGAGTGTTAAAAACCTCAACGACGGAATTCCAACAGAGTATTTGTTAACACAAAATTATCCTAATCCATTTAATCCATCAACTGTTATAAATTACTCAATTCCTAAATCAGGATTTGTTAAAATAAGCGTTTTCAATTTGTTGGGTGAAAAAGTAGCAACGTTAGTTAATGAAACGTTACAAGCCGGAAAATATTCGGTTAATTTTGATGCAGTAAATCTTCCTAGTGGTTTATATGTTTATAGATTAGAAACTGAAAGTTTCACTCAATCTATGAAAATGATGTTAATGAAATAATACTTTGTAAATTATTTATCAGCCGATCCAGACAATGCCTGGGTCGGCTTTTTTTTATCAATTTACTTTAACTAACTTTTCAGCAAGAAGATTTTTGAATTATAAAAATTAATGCAGCTAAGTTTTGAGATAAAAAAATAGCAAGAATGATTTTGTTTGTCATTTTGCTCTTGTTGTTCTTCCATATCATATTCCAGATTGCACTAATTTATTCATCCAATGAAATTTTAGGAAAAGGCGCAAAGCTTTTTCCTCTAGCTTTAGAAGCAAACGTTCCAACTTATTTCTCATCCCTATTCTTTTTGATATGCTTTCTTCTACTTTATCTTTCCAAGTAGAGTAGAATTAAATATTAACTCGAAATATTGGCTTTTAGAGTATGACAAAGAGTAAACTCATAATAAAATTCTCTCAAAGTTGTACAATGTAAGCATAAAATATCAATATGAGGCAGTTCACGTTTGTCTACTATCAATATTTGTTTAATTATTTAACATTAAACAAGGCATTTTTTTTGCAGTTATTTATTCCTGCCTAATCCGAGGGCAATTTGATTAAGTTATATAATGTTATCGAAGTGTTAATTATAGTCTGCACTACGGTAAAGTATTCTGAATTTCAGTTAATTAACTGTTCTTTAATCATTCATTCAGGAGGTTCTATGCAAAATCTTTTTCTCTTCAATTTTATTGTAAGGCGGATGACATTTCTCATCCTTACAATATTTTTTTCTTTTGCTTTTGTTTATCAGGTTGAGGCGCAAAATGTTGATAACAAAGGCAATGAATTTATTATGTCTTATTTAACCCCATACAGCAGCGGTGCGACTCAGCAACTTCATTTAACCAGTGATGTGAATACGGCAGTTACAATCCAATACCCCGTTAATTCTCCGACTTTTGAGACCACAGTTAATGTTAGTCCAGGTACAATTGAAATAGTTGAAATTCCTTCAGATGCAGCTAACGGATGGATACCTGGCACGGTCCAGAATAATTCTGTTAGAGCTTTCTCCGCTCCTAATACTGAATTTGTTTGCTATATGACCAATATTGAAACATTTACCTCAGACGCTGCATTAGCATTACCCGTAGATACATATAACACAGAATTTATTGCTTTAACTTATAATCCCTTGTTTACAGGAAGTATGTTCACTGTTACTGCTGCATTTAATAATACAACAGTTACTATAATACCTTCTAAAAATTTACAAGGTGGCTTTGCAGCAGGTGTTCCTTTTAATATTACACTGAATAAGGGTGAAGGTTTTCAGGGTCGTGGAAATTCATCTGGAATCGATGGTGATGTTTCTGGCTCTATAATTCAGTCCGATAAACCAGTTACACTAGTTAATGGAAATCAGTGCACAAATGTTCCTCCTTTTCAATTATATTGTGATCATATTTTTGAAATTGCCCAACCAACTCAATCCTGGGGTAATAGAGTACTCATACAAGGGTTGATTAATAATCCTGAGGGTCCTGTTTACCGAATTATTGCTTCAGAGGACAATACTTCAATTTCCATTGATGGTGCATTGTTAACAAACTTAAATAGGGGTCAATTTTATGAAACTGATCGCTTACCTGGAAATCATGAATTTACTTCGGATAAACCAATTTTTGTATCTCAATTTATGACAGGTATGAATCCTGGTTTTGGAGATCCGGCAATGTGTAACATGATTCCACCAGAACAATTTCAAAATGCTTATGTTTTCTCTACCGTTGGTGGTTTACAATATGCAGAACATTATATTAATTTAATTGCTCAAAATGATAATATTGGATCAGTGCTATTAGATGGCAGTCCTATTCCAGCTGGTGATTTTACAGCAATAGGTAGTACTGGATATTCAGCAGCAACGGTTTCCATAGGAGAGGGAACTCACGCTACCTCCTCACCAGATGGACACGGATTAGTTGTTTACGGAGTTAATGAGGATGATTCATATCTTTACCCTGGTGGTGCATTATTTAATTTTATAAATCCTGGAACTGATTTAAATCCACCTATTTGTGAAGTAACTATTTTAGGAAATTTTGCTAACGGATCAGCAACGGACAATGGTACAGATGATACAGGTATATTTTTCGTTGTACTTGATGCAGGCAGCGACAATTTAAATTTAGCTGTAGCCCCATTTACTCCAGGTGATCCTGTAGTTACATACACAGTTAATTTAATTGACCCAAATCAGAATGGATCTGGAACTGTCTTGGCTACTGACGGATCAGGAAATCAGTGTAATAGTGAGATAAGCCTACAAGGTGGCGGCGGCGTATTCGATTATATGACACTATGGGCAGTTAGTGATGCTAATAGTGGTAAGTTGTATTATTACTCTTTAGTCGAGAACGCAAGTGCTTTCTTAAATATTGAGGGAGATATTTTAGGTATTCAGGGCGATAAAGACATCGAGGATATGAAAATTAATGACAATGGAGAATTCTATTTTGTAAATAATGTCGGAACTTCTACTATTTATAAATTCAATTTTTCTGATTTAGATGGCGATGGAACCACTCCTGTGCCCGCAGTGTTAGTAGGCAGTACCGGGTTACCTTCAGATCCAAATACTGATTCACCTGAAGAAATTGCTAGTTTACTATTCTATGAAATTCCAACCGATCGAATAATTTTTAGCAATCTATATGGTATAGGGAAAGCTTCCAAAAAACTTTATAACATAAGTACAATTGATGGCAGCATAGTCGAAATTGCTACTTTAAATGTAAATGGTGACTTCCGAACTGACGGAATGACTATTGGAGCCGACGGAATAGTATACTTATTGAAAACAAACGATACTGGTGGTGAAAGTGAAATTTGGAAGTTTAATGAGTTCCCAAGCGGAGATATCTCTTATGTTCGTCAGATAGAGACTTCTCTGAAGGTTGAGGCATTATCCGCTCATCCAAACGGCTATCTCTATGCATCAGATATGTATCGTTTCTTTGAGATTTCTGTTAATGATTCTTACATTGGATATCTTGCGGATTATAATGTTGACGTTGAAGGAATGGATTTCTTCTATCAACTGGAACAATATTTACCGATTCAGCCAGTTTTACAATTTACTCCAATTCAAGGAGCAACTGATGTGAAAAATACATCCAAAATTCCTACAGAATTTGGATTAACCCAAAATTATCCAAATCCATTTAATCCTTCTACTACAATTAATTATTCAATTCCTCAAGCAGGATTTGTTAACATTAGTGTGTACAATTTACTCGGTGAGAATGTAGCAACACTAGTTAATGAAAACCTTCAAGTAGGAACCTATGCTATACAGTTCAATGCAGATAATCTGCCAAGTGGAATGTATATTTATAAGTTGGTAACTAATGGATTTAGTCAATCAATGAAGATGATGTTAACTAAATAAGCAGTTAAATCATTTTAATCATTTATCAGCCGATTCGGATTATTTCCGGATCGGCTTTTTTTATCAATTCACTTTAACTAACTTTTCAGTAAGAAGATTTTAGAATAATAAAAATTAATGCAGCTAAGTTTTGAGATAAAAAAAATAGCAAGAATGATTTTGTTTATCATTTTGCTCTTGTTATTCTTCCATATCATATTTCAGATTGCACTAATTTATTCATCCAATGAAATTTTAGAAAAAGGCGCAAAGCTTTTTCATCTAGATTTAGAAGAAAACTTACCCACTTATTTCTCTTCTTTGTTGTTTTTTATTAGTTCCGTTTTGCTTTTATTGATAAGTAAAATTGAGTTTAATAGAAATTCAAATTATTGGTTAATTCTATCTTTTGTATTTTTATTTTTATCTGTAGAGGATTTTATTCAGTTGCATGAAAAATTTACTAATATTTTATTTGATAGATTTCATATTAGCGGAGCATTTAGATTTATTTGGATTTATCCTGCGGCATTAATTGTTATACTTTCTTTTCTTTATTTCAGAAAATTCTTTTTTGGTCTTCCCAGAAAAACTCGTATAAACTTTATAATTGCCGCAGGATTATTTTTTACTGGTACATTTATTCTAGAATTTAGCGCCGGAATTTTACTTTCTCATCAAGACGAAATTAAATCAAATCTATTTTATATACTGGCTACAGTAGAAGAAACGCTAGAATTTTTAGGTCTTTGGTTTTTTATACGTACCTTATTGTATTATGTAAGTTCAATAAAATCTAACTTTGAAATTCACTTAGTATAGAATTAGATAAATTGAAAATACTCTCAATGATTAAAACCAAAACAATACTTACCATCTTATTACTTCTATACTCAATTGTAATTTTATCTATTGAATTTTTCATATCACAGGATTTTGTAAGAAATTTCTTAACCGATATTAATGGTCCTGTTCCTTTTTATGCTATAAATACTTCATTAAGCTCATTATTATTTGTAATGACTGGGGTTATATTTTTAGTGTCATATCAATTAATAGAAAAAACATCTAATAATAAAAAGGAAATCTGGTTCTATATTTCTCAAATTTTAATTTTCATTTACCTTGGAATTGATGATAGATTTATGATTCACGAAAGAACAAAGCATAATATTGGAATTGATGGCGATTTTATAATTGCATTTTTTGCCGCAACAGAATTACTCATTCTTATCTTTTTAGGAAACATTCGCAAAAGAGATTTAAATACAAAAATAAGTTTATTGTTGGCAGGTTGCTTTACTTTTATAATGTTAATATTCGATAATCTTATACCTGAAGAAATGCTATTTCGTCTTTCAATAGAAGATCTTAGTAAAACTTGGGCAGGTTTCTTTCTATTGTTATTTTCTTGGAATATCTTAAGCAATAACATCACAAAGATAAGGGGAATAAGCTCTTTGAAAGAAAACTAATCATTTAACTCAAATCTTTTGACTATTGAACCACAATTTGATTGCGAACTAAAATTTAATTTTCCTGAATCTTAAGGTAATCAGTGAACCATTCGTCGGAAATAAATTAATGTTTTTCTATATCCACTGTTAGAACATGTATAGATTTTGCAGTTGAAAAATTTGCAGAAGTGAAGAAAGAAATGAATATTTAAATGTGTTCTAAATTATCTTACAACACTTTTAGTCGCACTATTTTTTTAATAAATCCTAAAAAGTTATGAGAAAAATAATTTTTGCATTCTTGATTATTTATACAATATCTTATGCTCAAGAACAAACGATTACAATTGGAAATACTGAGCTAAAATTAGGTTCAGATCTGGAAATTGTAATGGATCTACTTGATGAGTTATATTATGTAGAGGAAGACTCTAAGGAGTATAATTTATTTTTTATCTGGGATTCAAACAAACGGAAATATAATTATGGCGTAATTAAATTCGATAAATCCAACAAGCTAACTTCTATTAACAAATTCTGGAGTACGGCGGTAAATGACAGTCACAGTCAGATTTTCGAACAGATCATCAAATTGCTCGACCAATATAAAACGAACGGTGAAATAAAAGTTGATACCAGGGAAATTTTCGAACCAAATTATAAAGCTAAAACATTAAACTTTATTCAGGGTAACAAGATTATTGAACTTACTTTATCCAATAGTAGAATTACTCTTAAAGAAATTTTAAAGGTTTCAGAATAGTTCTTTTTATTTATTCAAAATATTTTCAATTAAACAGCCAGGAAATCATGAAAAATTTAGCTCTAATACTTCTGATCATCTTATTAACCTTTGCTTGTTCTAGTAAAAAAGAATATGAAACACCGGAATCACTAATTAAGGCGAACGTCGCATACATGAACGAAGAGGATTTAGAAGGAGTGATGACAACCGTTCATCCTAAAAGTCCTTCCTATTCCGCAACGGAAGCGATGGCAAAACAAATTTTTGATCGATATGATTTGAATTTCAAAATTGATAATATAAAAGTACTTGAACAAAATGTTAAAGAAGTAAAAGTTGAATTCACACAAGTAACTACTAAGCTAAAAGGAACTGATTTTAAGAATAATAAGGCAACTGGAATACATACGCTTAGAAAAGACGGCGACTCCTGGAAAGTCTACTCCACAGAAATGGTAAATGTAGAATTTCTTGACAAAGATGATTTCCACAATTGAAATTTTTAAGGGAGATATTACTAAACTAAAAGTTGATGCGATAGTAAATGCAGCAAATTCATCTTTACTTGGCGGCGGTGGGGTTGATGGTGCTATCCATCGAGCTGCTGGTTCCAAACTTCTGGAAGAGTGCAGAAAATTAAATGGCTGCAAAACCTGCGAAGCAAAAATCACCAAAGGTTATAACCTACCAGCTAAATTTGTAATTCATACTGTCGGTCCTGTTTGGAATGGCGGAAATTATAACGAAGATGGACTACTTTCTAATTGTTATCTCAACTCTTTAAAACTTGCAGTTGAAAACAAAATCATAACAATTGCCTTTCCTGCTATCTCAACCGGTGTATATGGATTTCCTTTGGAGCGAGCAACTCAAATAGCGATCAAAACCGTTAAGAATTTTATTCAATCAGACAATTCAATTCAAAGAGTAATTTTTGTTTGTTTTGATCAAAACACTTATCAGACTTATGAAAATATTTTTGCTTCTATTTAATGATCATGTTTTGCTGGTGAAATCTTATCTGCACCTTCTAACTTTCCTACTAATTTCTGCGGCTGATGTATCAAAACAGGTAAACAACTTGAGCAAATAAATTCCGGCTTTCCTGCAAAAACAAGATTTACTAATGGGATTTCATTTTCAGATGCATTACAATTCAAACAATAATTAATTTTTTGACTATCACTCATAATCATACCTTTCTTTTTTATTAATATAAGATTGAAAATCTATCTTAAAAATATTAAAGCAACTCCAAGAACCGCAATTATGGCACCTGTTATTGCACGCCAGGATAACTTTTCTTTATAAATGTACTTCACCATCGGAAGCATTATAATGGGCATTGTGGACATTAAAGTTGCAGCAATTCCAACTTTAGTATTCTCAACAGCTATCAAACTAAATGTAATTCCTAAAAACGGACCGAGGATTGTTCCAACTAAAGTTACTCCCAATGCAGATTTATCTTTATTAAAAACTTTGTACGGATTTTTGTACTTCTTTAACATCAACATTATAGGAAGAAAAATAATTACTGAAGAAAATACACGAATAAATGTTGCAATAAATCCTGTTATGTGCCCTTCGTTAAACGCAAACTTAGCGAATATCAATCCTCCCGCCTGACCCATAGCTCCGAGTATTCCATAAAAAATACCAAGTTTTGTAATCGTGTATTTAGAATTTGCATTACGCTCCAATACAACAAGCGCTATTCCTGAGATAGTTATAAATATTCCTAGAATTCCTAGAAGTGCAATTCTTTCATCAAGAAAAATGAAAGCAAGAATTGCGGACATAGCTGGTGAAAGTGCCATCAAAAGCATACTAATTCTCGCACCAATCATCTGATAACTTTTAAATAGAAATGAATCCCCAATTACTAGACCAATAACACCACTTATAATAAGATTTGTAAACTGCGAATTAGATAAATTAAATCTGTATCCCATTATCAAGATTGTAAAGATTAGAAATACTGAAGCGAATATCATTCTATTAATATTTAGTTGAAGTGATCCGATTTTTTCTGCCGCAGAAGAAAAAGCTATAGATGTTCCTGACCAAAGAACAGCAGTTAACAAGGCACTTAATTCACCGAGGTAATTCATTCAATAGAAATGTTTAAACGAAAAGTATTAAGCAAATGGTTGTTATTTATTTTAAAAGATTTTGATGGAAAGTATAATACAAAGTGTTTAATAAACCAATTTTAGAAAATTATTTCTTCTCATTTGTGAATAAGCACGAAAGTATAATTAATAAAAAAATACAGATTTATCAGAACCACCGATTCAAGTTATCATATTTTCATAATTTCTTCTTATTTTAAAAACATCATTATTAAATATTAGATTTTTATGGGCCTTAATAACACTTTTAACTCGCAGGATTTCACAATCTCTATGGCTAATGGGATACCTGTTCTTAAATTTAATATGTTCAGAGCAACCATAAAAGAAACCCAATCGTTCAAGTCAAATCTTATTCATCTTAAATCTGCAAATCACAGATTTATTATTATAGATTTTACTGAATGTGCTTTTATTGATTCTACAATTGTTGGTGTAATGCTTACTGAAGTTAAGGAATTAAGAAATATGAAGGGCGATATTCTTATTATTGCTTCTCCCGGTGCTATAAGTAATTTGTTTTCTCAAACTGGTCTTGACCGAGTCTTTAAGAAATTCAATAATTTGTCTTCTGCCCTTGCAAGTTTAGGTGTGTAGATTTTAACGGTTGTTAAAATATTTGCACTATTGATTTTTACCAACCCCTTAATAAGGCTGTATGGGGCAATTCAATTTGAAAACTATGATTGAAATGTGAAATAATCTATGAAACTATTGAATGAAAAATCGGACTTAGCTTAATTAAAATTCATTAGGATTTCCACTCGTTTTTACAAAAAATGGTGTGCATCTGTTGTACACCATTTAA
Source organism: Ignavibacteriales bacterium (assembly GCA_038214015.1). Lineage (GTDB taxonomy): Bacteria > Bacteroidota > Ignavibacteria > Ignavibacteriales > Ignavibacteriaceae > IGN3. The sequence goes on from JBBQSH010000082.1 coordinate 13,078, forward strand.
TTTTTTAATGCAATATTTCTATAACTTATAAAGTTATAAAAAGTTATAAGGAATCATCATAAATTAAAATACATCTTATATTCAAATGGATGCGGCATTGTACCTATTGAATGAATTTCTTCATTCTTGGTTTTCACCCATTGGTCTAATAACTCATCTGTAAATATTCCGCCTCGTTTTAAGAAATCATTGTCCGCAGACAAAGCATCCAGTGCTTCTGTAAGATTCCTTGGCAGATAATGTATCTTTTCATTAAAGCCGGGGTCAAGAAAATTCTTATCAATAGGGCCATAGCCTTCTTTTACCGGATCAATTTTGTTTACCACTCCATCAATTCCTGCAAGCAGCATTGCAACTGTACATAAGTATGGATTTGCAGTTGCGTCTGGCGGACGATATTCAAATCGTGTTTCATCTGGATTGGAAACATACTTAGGAATTCTTATTGCACTCGCACGATTTCCCTGTCCATAAGTTAATGCTACAGGAGCTTCAAATCCTGGAACTAATCTTTTGTATGAATTTGTACTTGGATTTGTAAATGCTGAAAGTGCTGGTCCGTGTTTTAACATTCCACCAATAAAATATCTGCCTAGTTCATTTACATTTCCGTACTCACCTTTTTTGTAAAACGCATTCTTACCATTTTTTGTTAGATACAAATGTAAATGCATTCCATTGCCAGCCTGCTGGTACATTGGCTTTGGCATAAATGTAATGTACAAACCTTTTTGTTTTGCAAAGTTAAAGAGAATGTATTTTGCAGTTATAATATTATCACCAGTTGATAATAAATCACTGAAGTAAGTTTCGATTTCCTGCTGTCCCCTTTCGCCCACTTCGTGATGATGATATTTTACATTAATTCCCTGAGCTTTTAATAGTTTACAAGCTTCATCACGAAAATCATCATACTCATCAAAAGGATTTGCTGCGTGGTAAGCCTTTTTATAAAACTCTTCTGCGTGCTCAACACGATAAAATGATGAAGCTGTTCTTGTATCATATTCCACTTTAGAAAATATATAAAACTCAAA
>JBBQSH010000083.1:0-14072 GCA_038214015.1 Ignavibacteriales bacterium
GGCAAAACGCAGATGAAATATTGAATCAAAAATATTTGGATAGATATAATTCAGCCTGGAAATCTGATGATGTGATTAAGATAGTTGAGCGAGTAGATCTGCTCGCTAAGGATATCTACAAAACAAAAAGCAGTTTTCACACTTTAAAGTTTAAAGCAGATTACGTTCCAGATTTTGCATTTGGAATTAGCAATACCTATTTGTGGGATGCAATCAGTTTTGAAGTTGATATAAAAACGGGAAGAAGAGTTTACTGTGCAGCCGCTTACAGACAAACAAGTCCGGATTTTGTTGATGTTGCATACTACGCAAAGGAAACCCTAAAATATTTTTCATTTGAAATGCCCGGAGTCTTATACCCATATCCTTCTGCAACAGTATTTAATGGTGGGGGCGGAATGGAGTTCCCCATGATTGTTAATAACGGCAGGGAGGACACTAAAGCCGGAACTGTTGGATTAACTTCGCATGAGCTTGCTCATACGTACATGCCTTTTTACATGGGCACCAATGAGCGCAAATATCCGTTTATGGATGAAGGTTGGGCAGTGATGCTTCCGTATGACTTTCAGGAAAGAATGGTTGATGGAAATACACCAAGAATACGCACTGTTAAAGGATATGAAAGTTTTGCCGGCAATGAACTCGATTTGCCATTAATGATTCCTTCACCAATAATAAGCTATAGATCTTACAGAATTTCTGCATATAACAAACCAGCAATTGCATATGATATACTTAGAAAAACTTTGGGTGATGATCTTTTATTAAAAGCTCTTCATGCTTTTATGGAAAGATGGAATGGCAAACATCCAATTCCTACTGATTTTTTCTTCACCTTTAATGAAGTTACCGGGCAGGATTTAAGCTGGTTCTGGAAACCGTGGTTTTATAATTTTAGTTATCCTGATCTTGCAATATCAAATATCAAATCAAAGAAAAATTCTATTGTAGTTGAAGTGAAAAATATTGGAAGTCTTCCATTACCGATTAAGCTACAGGTCATGTTTAAGGACGTAGTCGTTAAAGAAGTTTATAAAAATGCTGATGTTTGGAAATCAGGAAAAAATAAAATTGAAATTAAAATTGATGGTATGAAAAACTTTGATGCTGTAATTCTTGGAAGTGAGCTTATTCCGGATGTGAACTCAATCGATAATGTTTACTTTAAGTAAGGATCATTAAAAAAGGCTCTAATGTATTTTTTAAAGATGTATTAAAAGCCGATTACAAATATTTGTCATTCCCACGAAAGTGGGAATCCATTTTATTTTAAATACCTTATATTCCCGTTTTCACGGGAATGACAAACTAATATCAATTTAAAGAACGGCCTCATAAAAAGGATTGCTAATCTCTACTTTTTCTATCTCTTGAAAAACTACTTTTACGTTTAAAATCCTTTTTATCACCAAAGTCTTTTTTATCTCTTGAGAAACCACCAGATTTTTTAAATCCGCCTGAGGATTTTCTATCTGAATCGAATCTTGGCTTGCTTCCACCTCCACTACCACGTCTCTTTTCAGCTATTTCAAGATTTATATCACGCTTCTTTAATTTCTGTCCTTTAAATCCCTCAATAATTTCATTTTGAAAAGTAGTATCAGCCTCGAAGAAAGAAAAGGTTTTCAGGATTTCAATTTCACCAATTTCAATATCGCGCATTCCGGTAAAATCATTTATCATTCCTATTAACTGAGTTGGTTTTAATCCATCAGTAACTCCAAGATTAATAAAATATCTTGTGTAGTTACTTTTACCTCTTTGGTTGGATCGTTCTCTATCTCTTTCCTTAAATTTTCCTTCTGTTGGGCTGTTTAGATCAGCCATACTTTTGTAGTAGTCTAAGAATCTATTGAATTCAATAGAAACAAATCTTTGAATAAGATCATTTCTATCCATCCACTCAAGTTTTTCATAAATTTTTGGAAGGTAAGGTTCTACCTGAACAGTATCCACTTCTACTTTTTCAACCTTATCAATTAAATGGAAAAGTTGTTTCTCACAAATTTCTCTGCCTGAAGGGATTGGAAGAATAGTAAATTTTTTACCTAACTGTTTTTCGATCGTGCTTAGCTTATATTTTTCTTTAAGATTTGCTATCACAATAGATGTACCGCTTTTACCTGCTCTGCCTGTTCTTCCGCTTCTATGAGTGTAGATTTCTAATTCATCAGGTAGATCATAATTTATAATATGAGTAAGATCGTCAACATCAAGTCCGCGTGCAGCAACATCAGTTGCAACAAGAAGTCTTAAATGTCTTGTTCTAAATTTGTTTAAAACAGCTTCGCGCTGCGATTGTGAAAGATCACCGTGGAGTGCATCAGCATCATATCCATCCTGCATAAGTTTTTCAGACACATCTTTTGTTTCTTGTCGTGTCCTGCAAAATACAATTCCATAAACGTTCGGATGAAAATCAACAATTCTTTTTAATGCAAGATATTTATCACGTGCATGGACTAGATAGCTTAAGTGTTCTACATTTTCTGCACCTGAGTTTTTTCTGCCGATTGTAACTTCTACAGGATTTTTCATATATCGGTTAGCAATTGAAAGCAGGGGATTGGGCATTGTAGCAGAAAATAAATATGTGTTTCTGGATTTCGGTGTAGTCTCTAAAATGGCTTCAAGTTCTTCCTTAAATCCCATATTAAGCATTTCATCAGCTTCATCAAGAACAACAGCTTTAACTTTATTTAGGTTTACTTCACCACGATTAATTAAATCATTTAATCTGCCTGGAGTTGCAGAAATAATCTGCGCACCTCGTTTAATATTCTGTATTTGTCTGTCCATACTGGAGCCGCCAAATATTGCAGCTATCTTTATCCCTTTGTTATGTGCTGCATAATCTTTTAAGTCATCTGCAATCTGTAAACATAATTCTCGTGTAGGCGCAATAATCAAATACTGAACCTGTTTTAACGTTGTATCTGTTTTATGAATAATTGGTAAACCGAATGCCGCAGTTTTACCTGTTCCGGTTTGTGCTAATGCAATAATATCCTGTGGTTCATCCTTCAGCATCATCGGAATTATTTTTTCCTGTACAGGCATCGGATTTTCAAATTTCAGTTCTTTAATAGCACTTAATATGTTTTTATCTAAACCTAACTCTTCAAACGAATTCATCTAAAAGCTTTCTGTAAATTTTTGTTTATTTATTTGATTATTGATTACTCTTTGTAAGATTTCACTGGCTGGAATATCAACTAAAATTGCTGTTAGTATATCGGGCAAGTTCAAATTCTTTTTTGATGATTTGAATCGGAATTAATTAAATCCGCAAACAAGAAGTAAATCATTGCTGTAAAGATAATGAAAATAAAATGAATCTTAGTTATATGAATCACTTAAGAAAGCTGGACTAAATATTGAATTTTGGTACTTATGTAAGATTTTCTGCATTGTCATTCCCACGAAAGTGGGGATCCAACTCATTTAATTGATTTAGATTCCCGTTTTCACAGGAATGACACTTAAACCGAACTAATGTAAATTACCCTAACTAGATTTATTATCACTTTACTGGTTTCAGAATGATGGCTGTTCCACCACCGGGTGCTAAGTTTAATTCAATCTTTTGATTCTTTTTAATGATTGATTTTTCTATTTCATATTTCATCGGATTCTTTTCCCAATCAGCATCAGGTGCATCTTCATAAACTGTCATCTCATACTTTTCTGAATCAAGAAAATCTAAATTAATTTCAAACAATCTTGCTTCTTCATCTGTTATCGCCCCAATGTACCAATTATCTGAGTCTTTATCTTTACGCGCTATTATAATATAATCACCCGGCTCGGCTTTTAAGATTTTTGTATCGCTCCAATTTACCGGAACCTGTTCAATGAATGTAAATGCATCAAGGAATCTTTCATAATTTTCAGGAAGATCAGCAGCCATCTGAATTGGACTATAAATCGTAACATATAGCGCAAGCTGTTTTGCTAATGTTGTATGAACCTGGTATTTACTTTCCGGTTTATAGTAATCCATTTTTATTTGAAAGATTCCCGGAGTGTAATCCATTGGTCCGCCCATAAAACGAGTAAAGGGAAGAATCGTTTCATGCTCAGGTGGATTGCCAATACTCCATGCATTAAACTCATTACCGCGTGCTGCTTCTGCTGCAAGCCAGTTTGGATAAGTTCTGTGCAGTCCTGTTAAGCGAACTGATTCATGGGAATTTACCATGATCTTGTATTTTTCGGCTTTCTCAACAACTCTTGTAAAATGATTAATCATCCATTGTCCATCGTGATGTTCACCTCGCGGAATAATCCTGCCAACGTAACCTGTTTTAACAGCATTGTAGCCATGATCTTTCATAAATGTAAATGCTCCATCCATCCTTCGTTCGTAATTTGTAACAGATGCTGAAGTTTCGTGATGCATAATCAATTCTACATTTTTTGCTTTAGCATAATTTTGTAATTCAATGACATTGAAATCAGGATAGGGAGTTACGAAATCGAAAACTTCTTCTTTCCATGCACCAAACCAATCTTCCCAACCAACATTCCATCCTTCAACAAGAACAGCATCAAAACCATGCTTTGCAGCAAAATCGATATATCGTTTTGTGTTTTCTGTCGTTGCACCATGCTTGCCATTTGGAGTTAAAGATTTCCAATCTACTTCACCAAGTTTTACATTGTTGATATCGGAATAATTCCATGACATTGTACCGACATGCATTCCCCACCAAATGCCAATGTACTTTTTAGGTTTTATCCAGCTAACATCTTCAAACTTTGTTGGCTCATTTAAGTTTAATATCAATTTTGATGAAAGAATTTCTTCCGCTTTGTCACTAACAATTATTGTACGCCAAGGAGTAGTGCACGGAGTTTGCATGTAAGCTTTGTTGTTGTATGCATCGGGACATAGATGAGATTGAAGAAGAAAATTATTTCTATCAACTGCTAGATACATAGCCGGATAATCCAACAAAGCGGCTTCGTGAATATTTATGTACAACCCATCTTTAGTTTTCATCATTAAGGGAGTTTGAACAAAATTATCACCAGGAATTGTTTTAACACTAATTTCATCTACATTTTTTCCAGTACCGGAATTAATTTCTGATAGAAGGGAAGTAGTGTAAGTATACTCCTGCGAATCATAATCGCCGGGTATCCAAAATATTTTATGATCACCGGTTAATGCAAATTGTGTATTTTCTTCCAGCACAGTAAAGTATTTTAAATTATCCTGGACTGGAAATTCATATCTGAATCCCAGACCGTCATTAAAAAGTCTAAATGTAACAATCATCGTTCTTTTTTCTTTAGGTTGGATAAGCGTTACCTGCATCTGATTATAATTATTTACAATCCTATCAACTTCACCCCAAACCGGAGACCACTCCTCAAGAAAGTTAGATGTTACAACAGCATCAATTTTAAAACCACTGATCAAATCTGTCTGATTCAAAAGATCTATTCCTAACTTGCTATCATTAACAACAGATTTCCCATCTCTAATTAAATTATATATCAACTCATTATTTTCAGAGAGTTTTACTGTCAGAATTAATTTGGAATCGGGTGATGAAATTTGTTGTGCGTAATTGTTATTAACTAATATTGTAACGATGAATAAAATTATTATTAATCTCATTTCGGATTTCTTTCTTTAATTTTATACAAAAATAAAAAATGTTTTTCAAAGGATTCCTTTCTTAATAAACTGATTTAATTTCGCTTTCAGGGAAATAGTGATTCAAAATTTGTTTATAGGTTTGTCCTGAAAATGCTCTTGAAACCGCACCTGATTGACACATTCCAACACCATGCCCCCAACCAGCTCCATCAAATTTATATATCATAGAAGTATCTGAAGAAATAATCTTATCATAAATAAAACACGAACTTCGAAATGGTGGTTTTTTGATTTTCCGTATCTCAAGTTCAGAGTTTAAATCGAGCGAATCTTCGCTCCCAATAAACCTTGCTTTAATTATTCTACCGGAATTTCCTCTCTCAATTATTTTAATCTCTTGTAATTCTCCAATGGATTTTATCTCATTTAAATTATTTGATAATTCATCATTAGTCATTTCAACCTGCCAACGGAAATTCTTCTTACTCCACTCTGGTAATTCTGGATGGAATTCTGGATTACAATAAACATCCGGATTACTATTAATCCAATCTTCCGGATTATTCTTCGGATCATATTTTAATTCTTCATTTGAATCAAAATGTGAACTCCAATAAGGAACAGAACCTGATCTGCCTGGCCAAACATTTTCTATGTTTTCAGACATTCCACCGCAGTTAGAGGCATAATATGCACCGATAACTTCATCACCATAAAACAAACATAATCCTTTAGTCTCTTCAACTGCTTTGTCTGTTTCAGGAGTTCTTTTGTTGTTACCGGCAAAAACCTGACATTCAACATCGGCGCAAAGATCAAAATTATTCCCTCTGTACTTACCGGAAATTAGTGCGTCAACTGTTTCAGATCTTGCGGCTATTACTTGTGCTTTCAATGCTTCAAGCGGGGCATCATTTCCAATTTCATAAGGAACTACTCCGCATAAATATTTTTCAAGAGGTAAAGTAACAATTACATCAAACTTTTTATCTTCATTTATTGATATCTCAATTTCACCTTCATAAACCCGGTCTTCAATTCCTTCCCACCACCAGCCAATTCCATAAGGTACATTTTTTATTTTGAATGTGCCTGCAGGGTCATCTGATTTTAAGGAAAAATTTTTATAATGATAAATACTGTTTGCATTAAAGTTATTTACTATGATTGAATCATTTTTAATAAAGATTGATAATGAATCATCTTTATTTAATCTAATATCTTCCTGCAACATATTTTCTGATAAAGTCCATTTGTCATAGAAATTTAAGTTTAATGAATCGAGTGTATAGATAATCCTAACTTTAATTAAAGGTTCTCCGGAAAATATTTGTGAATAGATTGAAATGAAGTTAGAAGTTGTGAAGAAGCAGAATAGTAAAATGATGGATTTCAATTTATCTCCATTTACATTTAAATCGATTTCATAAATATAATATGCTAAACAATTTATCTCTAAAAGCTAAGGCAGCTTATTTTTTAGAAATAATACTTTCCAATAAACTGAGTAACTGATTTTTTACAAATGGTTTTGATAAATAATGCGTCATTCCTTTTGCCAAGAATTCTTCTCTCTCCCTACCCATTGCAAAAGCGGTGATAGCGACAATTGGAATTGACTGGTATCCATCTATTTTTCTTATAACTTTAGTTAATTCAAGTCCATCCATTCCTCTGCGCAAATTTATATCCATCAAAATCGCATCGTATTTATTTTGTTTAATTCTGTTAAGTGCTTCATCACTATCCTTTGCTGAATCGATAGTATATAAAGACTTTGTAATAGTGCTAACGTACTTTACAGAAATTTCATCATCTTCTACATAAAGTATTTTGGCAGCAGGATTGATTTCTGAGATCGTTGTATTTCCACTATCCTGATTTGCGTTAATTGTGGTTACGACATTTGAAGAATTAATGCTAAGCGGAAAACTAACTTTAAATGTTGTTCCTTTTCCGAACAAACTCTTAACAGAAATTGAACCCTTCAAAAGATCTGTGTATTTTTTAGCAATTGTTAATCCAAGTCCTGTACCCTCAAATCCACGGTTATAACCTTCACTGGCTTGCCGGAACTCTTCCCATATCAGATTTTGTTTTGCTTCTGAAATCCCCACACCGGTGTCAGTTAGTGAAATATTAGCATATACGGAATCAACAGAAACATTTAAAGTTATACTGCCTGCATCTGTAAACTTAATCGCATTATTTAAAAGATTATTAATTATACTGGTAAACAGAAGCTGATCAATATTGCACAATATATCAGGGTATTCTGGAATGAATGAATAATTAATATTTTTATTTGCGGCAGCAGATTCAAAAGATCCAAAACATTCTTTTAATATCGGAATAATGTTTTGAGTCTTAAGCTCAACCTCAACTTTAGAAGCCTCGAGCTTTGATAAATTTAAAATAAGATTTAGTGTCTCAAGTAATCTTTGCCCCGATGTGTTGATCGAACTGATCATTCTATAATAATTGGGGTTATCTTTTAACTCATTCATCAAAACTTCGCTAAATCCTAAAATACCAACCATCGGTGTTCTTAATTCATGACTCATGTTTGCAAAGAAACTTGATTTGATTCTATTCATCTCCTCAGCTTTTTCTTTAGCTTCAATCAGTTCTTCTATCATTATTTTCTTGTCAGTTATGTCTTCTTTAATTGCAACAAAATGAGTGATCTTTCCATCCGAATCTATTATTGGAGAGATAAGTGCATTTTCCCAGTAGAGGTCTCCATTTTTTTTCTTATTCTTAAATTCTCCATGCCAGGTTTTACCTGCAAGAATTGTATTCCAAAGATTTGAGAAAAATTCTTTATTGTGAAAACCTGAATTTAAAATTTTCGGATTCTTCAATTTTACTTCTTCAAATGAATAACCGGTTACTTCAGAAAATTTTGGATTGGCATATTCAATATTTCCGTTTGGATTAGTAATAACTACGATGGTTGGACTTTGTACAACTACTGTTGAAAGCTTTAAAGTTTCTTCTTCTGCTTTTTTATGATTAATAAATATGCTTAATTCGTGCGCAACAATTTCAAGAATTTCAATACTTCTTTTATCGTATGCAGTTGGATTATCATAACTTTGAACAACTAAAACTCCAAAAACTTTTCCGCCGATTTTAAATGGCACTCCCAGCCAAACTTCAGGAATAGTTCCAACCATACCTGCTTTACTACTTTTAATCAGCTGTTTTATTTCATCCTTTTTTATGAGCACAGAATTTTGCTGTTCAATTACATAACCCGTCATTGAGTTTTTAGCCGGCCATTCTGAAAGCTCTTCTACTTCATCTTTATCAACATCAGATTTTAGCATTCCGGTTTTTTCATCATACAGGGCGATGAAGAAATTATTAACATTAATTATTGCTGATAATTCTAATCTTATATTTTCAAATAACTCAGTTAGCGTTTTATACGTAACCGCAGCATCCGCAATATTGTACTGCACTTTCTGAATAATTTCAGTTTGTTTTCGCTCTGTTATTTCTTCAACGGCACCATATATTCCAATAAGCTTATTAGTTTTTTTATCCCACACGGGCTGTGCGGATGATCGAACCCAAATAAGCGAACCATTTTTGTGATACACTTTGATTTCACGATTTACTTTTTCATTTCTTCTCAATTTTTCTAAATCAAGATCATCAAGTTCAAGTTCATCGGGATGCAGTGTAGCTCTCCATCCACCAATTTTCAAATACTCATCAATTGTGTACCCGGTTATTTTTTCAAATGAGCCGGCAATCCAAACAAGATTGTGAACCCCATTTTCATCGGCTTTTGTTGAGAACAAATAGTCAGATGTTAAATTAGAAATGGCGCGGTATCTTTCTTCATTTTCACGAAGCAATTCTTCGATTTTTTTCTTTTCAGTTATATCAGTTGCGATTGCAATTATTACTTTTTTATTAAAATATGTTCCCGGATATAATCGTACATCCTTTAAAAATTCTTCGCCGTTATTTCTTTTTCCCCAAAATTCAAATTGCTGCTTCTCACCTAAAAAAGCTTTTTGAACCATAGCGTCAACTGTTTCTAAATCATTTTTGCCGGGAGCACTTACAAAATCAGGAGTTTTTCCGATTAAAGTTTTTCTATCGTATCCATACATTTTTGAAGCGCCTTCATTAACATCAAGGAAAATTCCATTCTCATCCTGAATGTATATAGATTCCGATACGCTATTAAAAAGTCCCCGATAACTTGTTTCACTTTCCTTTAATAACTCTTCAGTTTTGCGCCTGTTTGTAATATCAATTACTGATGATTGATATCCGATTGTTTTTCCATTCTCATCAACAACCGTAGTTGCAAGACCAAATGCAAGAAACTCGGAACCATCTCTTCGCACTGCAGTGTAATCACCTTCCCAGGTGTTATTTTTATTTAATGCTGTAAGAATTTTTACAACATCATCTTTATTTTTTAAAAATAAGTTTAATGATTTGCCTAAAACATTGTTCTTGTTTGAGTAGCCCCAAAGCTTTAAGAAAGCTGAATTTGCATCGATGATTTTGCCATCCAGATTAGCAATACTGTTAGCTGCAATTGAAGATTCAAACACAATATTTTTAAGTCTTAAAGATTCAACAGCAGTTCGTCTTTCAGTTATGTCTTCTATAAATCCTTCAATAAAAAGCAGTTTACCATTGTTTGAATAAATTCCTTTACCACGCTCCCACACCCATTTTAATTTGCCAGTTTTGGTGAGGATAGGATATTCAAATTCAAAAAATGTTTTATCCTTCAAAATCACTTGCCATTTTTCCCATATTGGTTTTTGATAAGCAGGGTGGATTATATCATTAAAAATTACTTTTTTATTTTTAATAAAATCATTCGGGGAATATCCAGTAATATTTTTACATCCATCACTAATAAAATGAATAGTCCAGTTTTTATCATTAGAGCATCTGTATATAAATCCCGGCAAGTTGCTAACCAGAGTGGAATATTTTCGTTCTCTTTCTTCCAATTCATTTTGCAGATTGGAATTCAGATTGAGCGTGGAAATTTTCTGAAGCAGATTTATTAAACTATCTGTCTTAACAGTTTTTCCTTCATTAAAACTTTTAATAGTCTTTTTAACTTTATCCTGTAGATTCATTAAGTTACTTTTACTACTCTTTGCCAACAAAAACTCCTTTAAAAAACATTTTTATAAAACAAAATTAAAGTAAAAAAAATCCTTATGTAATTGAGAATACCAAGAATTCAATTATCTTAAATGATTAACTATAAACCATCAAAATGTAATAAAAACAATTCTAATTTGCACAAATATCGTTATTGATATATTAGAAATGTAACGAAAAATTTTGGTTGATTCAGATAATATCGTACTTAATATTTAATCGCACGGGGGAGAATTAAAATTAGCAGATTTCTTAACGGTCTTGCAACCAACGCGCCGCTCATAACAGCAATACCGAGTTATTTACAACTGCCGATGTTTAAGCAAGCTGTGCGCTTATCTTTCTTTGCAAGCACGGTTTGTAAGCCTGTCCCGACGAAGGGCGGGGTTAATTAATTAGTAAAAACACCTTGAACAAAATCTTTAACTAAAATACAAATTCAAAAATCTCAAAACCACCGAACAAAAATAGCGGTCGGCGTTGAGCGCTGGTTATATTGCGCTTGGTATAATTTTGTTAATTAATCCTTCTTCAACATCTAATGGAATAATAACATTACAAACTATTTTAGGAAACAAAATTAAAGAAGGACTATCAATCAATTCCTTCGGTAACTTAATAACACTCAAATCATCGTGTAAATATTCTCGCCTCCCACAATTGTCTGCATCGCATCTCATTCTAACACCAAATTTGCAAACTTTCCAAATACAAATTCTACCTAAATATTCATTTCTTAAGTTTGCTACAAAAACATCAGCCCCACCACCTAATTGACCAGATTTCCCTTGAAGGACTCTACTAATTTTTGCAAGACGAGTTAAATCTAAATCATCTGGAATCGTTAAAAGCAAATCAACATCACGTGGCTTTTCTTTTTGAGTAAGTATTGAACCAACCAGCGCAATTCTTTTAACTTCATTGATCTTTAAACAAGAAATGTAGAATTCATAAACAAGCTGAATAAGATTATCACGGTATTGGTCTATCATTTAACTAAAAAAATATTTGCAATATAACGGCGTCCGCTTGATTGGCTTGTTAGCTTCTATCACTTCAACAATACGGCTTTTTTTATTTGGATAAATTCTTTTGCAATTAACCGGTAATAATAAATTCCACTCGATAACACTGAAGCATCAAAATCTAAAGTATAACTTCCAACCGATAATTCTTGATTCAAAAGTTCTTTCACTTTCCGTCCCAACACATCATAGATCTCTAATTTTACAAATCCACTTTTAGGAATGGAAAACATTATTTTAGTATTGGGATTGAAGGGGTTAGGGAAATTCTGACTTAAAACGTATTGAGTTGGCAAATTCTCAAAGGTTTGTTGAATTCCAGTTTCAAGTTTTTGTTTTATCTTCATAACAAAGAAATTCGCACCATTAGTTGAATCTGTAAAATCACCGCCAATTATAACGTTGTTGCTATCATCTAAAAATATTGAATGTGGATTTTCAAATATACTATGTGGTGCATCAAACCTATACTGCCACTTCAATTCACCAACAGAATTGTACTTTAATGTATAGCATAAACCTTGACTAAACATATCGTGAGATGAACCAGTCACATACGCATTATTTTCTTTATCAACAACAATACTTGAGGCAAAGTCTCTTAGGTCTTCAGCACTATTAAATGATTTGCTCCAGATTTCATTCCCTTCAGAAGATATTTTGTTTATCATATAATCAAATGAACCAATTCCACCAGTATATCCGCTCAGTAAAATATTATTGTCATTATCTATTGCAATATCTGTCAATAATCCATTTGAGTTATAATTCCAAAGTGAGTCTCCATTTTGTGTATATTTTAATACTCTCCCATCTCCGTGTGTCTCAAGGAGAATATTTGAATCATTATCAAATTTCAGATTTCGAGGTGTATCTGCTTCTATCAAATCATACCATACTATACTTCCATTTTGATTTAATTTCAGGAGAATGGTTTTTATTTCTGGAACATCGCCACCAGAATAGTATGATTGTGTTAGTGCTGCATAAACGTTTCCAAGAGTATCCGCAAGTAAACAATTCAATTGATAATCGCTTGTGTCATCTTTTATTGTTGTTGTCCAAACAGAATCACCAGAAGATGTATATTTTGTAAAATTCACTGAAGAATGTTGTTGATATTTTAAATATCCAATTATAGAATTCTCTTGATGATCGAGAACAACTTTCAATCCCTCCGAAACACTATCTGGATTATTCAAATAATTTTTACTCCATAAAATGTTCCCGGAAGACGAATATTTGAAGAAGACTAAATAAAAAGATGATTGTCCAAAGGAAGCACTTCCAATTGCATAAATATTCTCACTAGAATCAACCGCAATTGAATTTACTTCATCCCAAGCATTTTGTGATGAGATAAATCTGATATTTAATAAAGAATCACCGGTGTTTGAATATTTCATTATTGTGAAATCTGGTGTCCCATCAATACCTTCACTTCTTCCAGCCAGATAAATATTATAGTCTTTATCCATATTCATATCATTTACAAAATCATTACCATTCTCTATCCCATCATAAATTCTCAACCATTCAATCTCCGGAACAAGTTGTGCAAAAGTGAAACTTGACGCTAGAATGAAAACGAAAAATAAAAACATTCTTTTCATTGTCATCACCTTTTAATTTAGAAGCTAACGGCATTGCAAATAACCGGCGCCCCAAACAAGTGCGCCGAGTAAATCACAATTGCCAAATATTTAGCCGTAGGTGCTTATCTTTCTCAGCAAGCACCGAAAGCGAGCCTGTCCCGACGAAGGTCGGGGTTAATTAATTAGTCCGCCGCGGCGGAGAACACTTAGAACAAAATCTTAAACAAAAATACAATTTCAAAAATTACAAATCCGCCGAACTAAAATGGCGGTCAGATGTTATGTTTAAAAAGTCTCAACAATAGATTATTTTATTTTTTTAGCAATCAAAAATAAGGAGATTTGCAATGAACAACATAACATTTTCAAACTCATCTTTCTTTGTTGGTATTGATACTCATCTTAAGAACTGGAGGGTAACGATACGTAACTCTGGTTTAGAACTTAAAACATTTTCGATGAACCCTTCACCTGAAGAGCTTTACAAATATCTTACTACACACTATCCGGATGGAACTTACTTCATCGTTTACGAAGCAGGTTTCTGCGGCTTCTGGCCACAGAGAAGATTTAATGAACTTGGCATTAACTGCATTGTTGTTAATCCTGCTGATGTTCCTTCTTCAGGTAAAGAAAAAGTTGTTAAAACTGATCCCAACGATTCCCGTAAACTTGCACGTGAAC
>JBBQSH010000084.1:0-13996 GCA_038214015.1 Ignavibacteriales bacterium
ACTGGTTGCCCAGGTTCCTGTTTCAAAATAATTTTCAGAATCTTCGTTATCAATAATAACAAAGTAATTTTCTACTGTAACTGTAAATGGAATTTTTTTAATTGGATTAATTGGATCATCACTAATTATTACTATTGTATCCTCAACTATGCCTAATTGATCAGGAATAAAAATAAGCGGTAGTTCAAATATATCCATTCCGGAAACTATAAGCGGTAAAGATGCGAGCGGTTCAACATCTCCACTTATTGAATAAACTTCATTAACCGTCAAATCATATATCCCGATATTTCCCAATTCAATATTGAATTGCAGAGTGTCCTCAATACTTGTTTCACCTGCATCAATAAATTCCTTATCTGTTATTAGTTGTCTGTCTCGTATGTAACCGGTCAACTTAATAACATCCATAGCCATTGTTCTAACTGTCTGATTGAAATTCTTACAAAACATTTCCAAATAATTATTTTGGCTGATATCTAAATCTAAAGTCGCGATATAAATCCACTTATTAAATTTATTAGTAGATGTTAATAAAATTGTGTCTTCAATTTGATCATTTTTATAAAATTCAATTTTTATAGTATCCACCGGATTACTTATCTCAGGAAATTGTACAAAGACATTGTATAACCCCGATTGCTCAGC
Source organism: Ignavibacteriales bacterium (assembly GCA_038214015.1). GTDB lineage: Bacteria > Bacteroidota > Ignavibacteria > Ignavibacteriales > Ignavibacteriaceae > IGN3. The sequence goes on from JBBQSH010000084.1 coordinate 649, forward strand.
ATCCAGATTCCATCTAACCTTAGCTGAATCACCATTGTTCAGATTTGCAATTCTTGAATCAAGATCCCAGGCAGTTGTTGTTGAGGTAATCCAGTTTCCGTATAATTCCTGATATTGCTGATTAGCATTATCTATAAACAAATCATCTGGCAGATATTTAATGAATGATGTAGATAAATTTCCAAGAGTATCAGTAACTGCCGCGCCAACTTTACCTATTTCATTTATAGGATAAGACGAAATAGTTCTCCACAAATTTTGTCCTATCAACTCACAGTCTGCAATAAAATATCTTTCATATCTATCCTTAACTGCCACAAATGGTTGTGATTGAAATATTCCTTCATCAGTGCTTATTAAAAATTTTAAATCAGATCCGATTATTTCCTCAGTCAATTGTAAAGCAGGTTTTACGGAATCAATACTATTGAGCCATAATTGATAAGCTTCAACAGCAGTGCAGTACTTGAACTCAACGTTTGGATAATTTAATTCTGCCTGATGTGCAAGATTATTAACAAGCTGAATCTCATTCATAAAATTTTGATCCGGTAAATGAGACCACAAGCATACAAGCTGATCTGTACCCTGGTCTGCTTTTAAAAATATATTATCCATTAACTGTTGAGTTGTTGAACCCATATATCTTGATCTTACATTCCAGCCTTTGCTGCCACCAGGTAGTTGATAATTTTCTTCTGAAGGCTGAAAAGGAATAAATTCTGAAGATGCCTGGGACCAGTCATAATTATTGTCAATCGGTTCTGTAGGATCGTTATGGACATTCGGATAATCATTGTGAAGACTGTAAGGTAGAATTTCATTAAGATAATTCTGCCAATCGTTATTCATATAATGCCAGCCGCTTCTAAAAGAAACAGGAAAAATATTTTCATCCAGCAGATATTGAGCAAGCGTAAAATCAAAATCATCTTTGTTTTCGATAAAGCCCTCGGACTGATTCCACCAGTATTTTCCATCACCATCATAATCTGACCAGAAAAAAGTATGATAATGCAAACTTAGTTCATCATTCCACAATTCAATTTTATCACCAAAATATTTTTTCATCAGGTACAGTGTCATTGTGTTATTGATGGGCACATTATTGTTAGTAGCATGACGAAAAATATTTCCGGCCATCATCCACCATGTCATTTTAAGTTTTCCGCCATAAGAATCTGTTATTTGATTCCTGAATGCTTCACTCATTACAACACTAGTGTTGCTGCTTGTTGTGGTAAACAAATCCAAATTATATGTGCAATGATATTTTGCTACATCCATTCCATCCCAAATTGCAGTGTCTGATCCAAGAACGAGATATACTTTGCCTTGTGATAGCGCCGTTTCTATGAATAAAAATGCAGCTACCAAAATCAGATTAAAAGAAGTGCGTAATTTCATTTTATCACTAAATTTTTGATAAACAGATTTTAACAAAACTATTTTAGATAAATCATCTTTCTTGTTTCAACAAATGAACCAGCCTCTAATCTGTAGAAATAAATTCCGCTTGAAAGATTCTTACCTTCATCAGAATGTCCATTGAACTCAACCTCATACATTCCTGCCGGTTTAAATTCATCCACAAGAATTGCTACTTCGTTACCAAGTACATCATAAACTTTTAATGTTTGATGACCGCCGACTGGCGATTGCCAACTGATTCTTGTGTTTGGGTTGAATGGATTCGGATAATTTTGGGACAATAAATATTGTTCAGGTACCGTATTGTAATCTTCCTTTATACCTGTTGGAGCGTTAACTTTTTTAACAGCACGAAGATCATCAAAATAAATTACTCCTGAAATTATACTTTCTGCTGTCTTAGTTAATTGATAACTATCAATTCTAAAATACTGTCCGGTAAGATTTCCATCACCTATCCAGATACCAACACTATTTGGATCATTCAACTTCCACTCAACTAATTTCCATCCATACCAGTCTATCGTTACCCATTTTGAAACTTCGTGATCACCCCACGCAGAGCCGGTATATTCATCAATGCAAAATCTAAAACGGGTCTTGCTTCCATCACCATAAACATAGCTTTGCAAAACATAACTTGTATCGAAGTAAATTGATTGAGGTACGCCGCCGTTTAAATATTCACGGATCAAAAAGTCACTTGCATTTTCATCCCACAAGTAAGTAAGCTTAGCAGATTTTTTGGGATTAGTTGCCGGCAGATAAACAAGATTAGTAAATTCAAAATGAGTTCCGGATGCCAATATTCCTTTTGTAGAACCGCTGTAATCAGGCTGTTTCCAATCACCGGGCAGAGTAAAATTATCAATCATTTTTATTTCGCTGTAAGATAACTCGGAAGTAGTAAAATTAATTTGTGATTCTGTACCCGTTATATTTCCTAAAGTATCAGAAATATCTCCGCTAATTGTTGCAATAAAATTTGCATTTCTAACAAATAAACTTAGAGGCTGAATACAAATTATACTTTTGCCATCCAAAGATTTTGTATGCTGATAACTAAAGCCAACAGGTAAACTTCCATCTGTAAGACTTATATCATCCACAGAAAAAGTTTGAACATCGATAACTTCATCATAAACGACTGTTACAATTGAACCAACATCAATACTGGTGTCATTATCTGATGGATAACTGTAAATAATCTGCGGACCAAGAATATCTTCTTCGTTTGTTTGATAATGCAGTCTAAATGGATCACCTTCAACTCCGTTTCCATACCCATCAAGCATTCTCCCGTTAATATCAGTTACATTTGAATCGATCATCAATGTATAATCCGTCTGATGCTGATGACCTTCCGTTACGATAGAAAGTGTTTTATTATCATTCCATATTAGATTATTAATTTGAACATCTGGATTAATTACTATCGCATTTGTAAAAGAACTTACATTCATAGTTTTAGAAAATTCAATTACAATATTATTCGGAATGCTTAACACCCCATTTTCAACCGGATTGGTTGATACAACAGTTGGCGCAAATGAAGGTATCGGTTCTGTTGTTACTTGATTTGATATATCAGATTCGTTCCAGTACCTGTTAAGTGTTGTTGCAAAGTATTTATACGTTCCATTATAATTTTGTAATCCTGTAAAAGAATCTGTAAAACTGTACTGCGAATTGCCAAAATGAATATCAACAATAATGTCATCATTAACATTTAATACATCATCTTCAGATCTGTAAACAGCAAACCAGTGGTTATCAATTATTGATGCGCCTGGAGTTACTACAATTTCATATTGAAGGGAATCAATTTGATTTAATGAAATGGATGATGCTGCTGGTTGAGAAACAAGATTTATATCTCTTACTTTAACTTTTTTGTTAAAGAAAGTGGATCCCGCTTCATCCCAGTAATCATAACCTTTCCAACTGCCATAACTGAAAAATTGAAAACCATCAACCCACTGCTTATCTCTCATTCTGTTAACAATGCCAACGTGGTTTGACCAAACATTATTTTCGTCCAATCTGTATGATGCCGGTCCGCAGCTATAAAGTCTACCCGCCTGAATGCCGGGTTGAATGTTTGGTTCCCAGTCTGCTGTTAAGGCATTAAACATATCGTTACCAGTCAGCCAGTGGTAATGCATCGGAGTTAATTGTTCAACATACCCTTCGTTAAACCATAATGCCGCATCCTGATAAACAACATAGTAGCCATTCCAACCTGAACTGCCGCCTGATTTATAATTACCCAATGCTGCCGGAGATAAACGAACCCATGGTTTAACTGTTTGAATTGAGTCGTGTAAAGTTCTAACAAATTCTGTAACCGACCATCTCCACCAATCTTCCCAAGTGTTAAATCCAGAGGGCACACCTGCGCTGTAAGGATGTTCAACATCGTATAAAAATCTGTTCGTACTTTCCGGTGATGTTAATTTATTAATTGTATTATCAGAAAACATCCCATCAAGTTTTAGTTCCTGCTCAATTTGCGAAGAGGCACCCGTCATATCATCTGTATCATATTCATTCCATCTAACATAATCAAGATGCAAACCATCGATATTATAATTCCGTACAATTTCCATAGCAACGTTAACTGTGTAATCTCTTACCGCCTGCATACCCGGTGAAGCTGCTTTGTATGAAGTCATAGGATTTCCGTTTTGATCTCTGCAAATCCATTCAGGATGCTGCACCGGAATTGTTCCAGGCTGTGATGATGAGACACTGAATGTATTAAACCATGCATGTAATTCAAGTCCTCTTTTATGAGCTTCCTCAATTGCGTATTGCAATGGATCGAAACCGGGATAAGTATAACCGGCATAATATCCCCACGGCTCGTAAGATGATTGATAGTACGCTGTTCCGCTTTGTCGTATCTGAAAAAGTACGGAAGTCATATTCGCTTTTTTATGATTATCTAAAATTTCTCTTATTCGTGCTTTGTTCACTTCGACAGTACTTCCGGAACTGATGTACTCCCATGTAATAACCCACGTTGCCCTGAATTCCTGATTATTGGTTTGGGCTTTTATAAAACAAGGTAGTAATAGAAGCAGTGCAAGTACAATTTTGAAGTGTAATTTTTTATTCATGGTTCAATCTGTATAAAATTAATAATTCTTTGTTATTGGCAATCAATTTATGCAAATAAAACTGTTCTTTAAAGATTAAAAGGAGAATTGCAAAAATGCCCAGTGCCCAAGATATCATTCCGAATCTTGTTCGAAATCTTTCCCAAAAATGAGATTGGCTCCTAAGTCGAGCCTTATGTGTCATTCCTGTGAAAACGGGAATCCAAAAACATTAATACAAAATGGATTCCCACTTTCGTGGGAATGACAATTTTGTATTTTTAACTTTTGAAACAGCCTCACTACTGCATTTATAATTTTCTTACAAGTTAATAAATCGCTATACGATACTTTCTTAGCTCTTTGTCCAAAGTCTTTGCGCTGCCTGTTACCTTATCAAGCATTGCCCAAAAGTGCTTGCTGTGATTGTGATGTATTGTATGAACTAATTCATGAAGAACTACATAATCAATTAAATGATCAGGCAGGCGCATAAGATGAATGCTTAAGTTGATATTATTTTTTTTTGAGCAGCTTCCCCATCTTGATTTGATATTCTTTAAGGCGAGATTATTATAATTGAAATCAAACTTTACAGCCAAGGCTTTTGCTTTATCAGGAAGAAATTGTTTTGCTTCAACTTTTAACGCACGCTCAATTCCTGTTCTGATTGCAGTTTGAACTTCTTTTGAATCTGAATTTTGTTCAGTTGGATAAACTACATTAATCTTTCCCTTTGAAATTCTTACAGAAATATTTTTCCTATCTGCTTTTCTTAAATCGAGTTTATGATATTTTGAACAATAACCGGAATTCTCATCAAACATAGTTTGCTGCTTTTCAAACTCTTTCATCTTATCAAGATGCTTTTTGATCCAAATATTCTTTTCAGCTACTAATCTTATTGCGCTGTTATAACTCATTCCAATCGGTACTGATACTCTTGCACCAGCAAATGGTCTAACAGAAATACTAAGATGACGAGCTCTGCCGCTATGCCTGAATAATATATCACCAATCCCATCGAAATGAATTATTTTTTCCGTCATTCTTTTAACAAAATTTTTTTGTTGGATTTAATTGGTGCGAAATATAGTTAAATCAAATTAAGTTGACTGTATTGCTAAGCCAAAGATATTTGCCACGAACCTGCCTGACGGTATAGACAGGTTAACACCAATTCCACGAAACTCTATTAGAATTGATTGAGGTTAATTAGTGAAATTCGTGATAATTAGTGGCTTGCTATTTTCTATATTCTAGATATCTACTTGAGTAAAACAAATTATTCTCGAATCAATATTAAAAAAGGGACTTACAGTTTTAAAACACTGCAAATCCCTTCTCTATTCTAAATATTAATCTCTTTTAAATTTTGAGAACACCGCAAAATTCCCCAAACCTAATTATTACTTACTTCAACCATATTTGGCACTATTTCAACAACAACATTTTTTTAACCTGATTAAACGAACCTGCTTGAATTCGGTAGAAATAAATTCCGCTTGCCAGGCTGTTTGCATTGAATTGAACAGAATGATTTCCCAATTCCCGGTATTCATCAACCAGAGTTTTTACTTCTTCTCCAAGCAGGTTGTAGATTTTCAGAGTAACAATTCCAGCCTGTGGAAGTGAGAATTGAATTGTAGTTGACGGATTGAAAGGATTAGGATAATTTTGAAACAGAGTAAATGTAGTCGGCATTTCGTGTATTTCAGGATCATCTATACCAACAGTACCACCTCCTAAATTATATAAAACAAAAAGTGAGTCTACTCCATTCGATACACTCGACACAATTGCAATATCTGTTTTACCATCCTGATCAAAATCGGATGCAACAACGCTGCGTGGAAGTCCTGTGGCAAATGAAAAGAAGCAATTCTCCCTTGCTGTAAAACTTCCCGTACCATCATTTAAAAAAACTGTTATACCATTTTCTTCAAGGCGTTCATTTACTGTTAGGAAATCAAGATCTCCATCGTTTTCATAATCCATAGTAGCGAGACCCATTGCACCGGAAACCGAAATTGATTCAGATGTGAAATTCAGGTTTCCCTGGTTTTTGATTAATAAAACTGATGAGAAAGTTTCAAGAGTAATTAAATCAAGATCACCATCTCCATCGAAATCTCCTTTTACAATATTTGATTGCCCTGCAGTTGAGCCAACTCCGCTTCCAAGTTGCTGCTCACTAATAGTTCCTCTTGGTACTATATCAGCACAAGGCGGACCGACACTAGCAAGAAAAAATATATCACTGACGATTATCAAAGGATGAGGAAGTGGAAAACTTGTAACTGCAGCTATTTCAGGGAAACCTCCATCACCTGCAAGATCACCAATAACAAAATCTGTCATTACTGCATGGACTGTGTCGGGAGGAATATTTCCCTGCCCGTACTGTACATCATGACACAAATCACGATTACCAAGATGCATTAGATAACCAAGCGTGCTTGTGTTAGGTAAAAATCCGTTATCCTGAGTTATCGCTATCGTTCTTTTGATTGGAGAAATAAATGTTGGTCCCGGCTCGAGTGAACGAACTCGTCCGAAAGTTTCTACTGTTACCGGAGCAGAAAAACCGCCAAAACCATCTCCCCAAAAAACTTGCACTGCATTTGTATCGCCGCCAACAATTAAGTCAAGTTTATTATCTTCATCAAGATCATAAAACTTAACAACAACAGGTTTGAATATAGTTGGCAGAGTACCGGATAACTCGAATGTTCTACTGGATGTCAAATTGTGATAAAGAAGAACCTGCCGGTTGTCGTAATCCGGTACAGCGAGATCATCGAAAAGAATAGTAGCAAAGTTGTCGGCTGCAATGTCGAATGCTGTTCCCGGTAATCCGGCTCTGAATGGATCTGCAAACATATTAAGGCTGGTGAAACTATTCTCGTCGGCTCCAATCATAGGAGCAGTAGTTGACCGGATTTCATCATCAATATCTACAGTAATACCCGCTACAGGAATCCCTTTCAAATCAGGATCCTGTGCCTGGCAATCACTTATATGAAGATCAGTACTGTCAACAAAATCTATATTTTTTGAAATGGAATTTGTATCTAAACCAGTTGCTGTTTGATACGCCCCGAAGGAGGTATAAGCTACACCGTTCCGGTAAACTATAATACCTAATTGTGTAAAAATCACATTGTGGTCAGACTGGAGGTTTTGTGATTGTAAATTACCCTGCCAATAACAAACATTAAAACCACCGCCCGGTTTGGCAATGATAATATTATTCAGCACAACACAATCTTCGCCGGTAACACTAAGCCCAAAAAAGCCACCGCCGTGTAAAACTATAGTGTTAAAGAGAATCAACGAGTTATCAGTACTAACATTTATTCCATAAGCCGATTCGTTAGCCCATACCTGATACACATATGCATTAATCATATTATTTGCAATAACTATTGAATCAATGAGTCCCCCACCAGTACCCGACACAACTACAGCAGCAGAGACCGAACCTTCGATTGAATTCTGTTCTACAATTATAGTTTCTGACTCAGCCTCAACTCTGATAGAAATTCCACGATATCCTCCGTTAAAGCTCCCGCTATAATTAATAATATTCTTTGCGATGAATAAATTCTCAGCATAAATTTCCATAGCTGATCCAAGTGGACTGCCAGAGCCATTTACAGAACGCCATCCGGCGAGAAATTGGTTATCTTCGATAGTTAGCGTTCCCTGTACGACACCAAACACATCCATACCATAAATTCCTCTAAGCAGGCGGGTAAAAGTATTTCCCCGGATGGTAATGTCTCCCGCGTACTGTCCAAAATGTATTCCTTGATCAGTTCCTGATGGAGCCGATCCAATAAAATTACATCCTTCAAATATGATTCCTTCAACTCTGGTATTGATAACCGCCATTGGCTTAAACCTCACGAGAGAAAAACCAACTATATGTTGAGATGAATCGCTTTCCTGAAATGTTAGATTGTGGAAAGTAATATAGTCCAGTTCAATAAGCACAAGCTGAATGTCTGCCGTATTAACATCAATTATATTCCTCTGCAGAATTACGTTGTTTACATTGCCCCCTGATGCTGCATCGGGTTGAAATGTTATACGATTAACAGATGACAAACCTGCAACAGCACTATCAAGTATAAGAACAGTGTTGTTGCCGCCGTTGTTCATATAGGTACCGGGACGAACATTAAAAAACACCGGACCGGATACACCATTTAGATTTAAAGCATCTGCGGCATTCTGCAGCGTAACAAAATGTGGTGACAGACCTCCTATTGTATAAGAACCATTTAATGGTTGAGAAAAAAGGATTTGTGAATTGAATAAGAAGAAGATAGTTAGTATTAACTTACTCAATGTGGAATGGTAGAATGAAATTTTCATGTATAATCCTTTATTAATTTTTACTTTGGGGAAAAATATTTTTAAACAGGTCTAACTTCAATCACGCAAGTGCGTGATTTTTTAAGAGTGAGGTTTGAATCTTTTTAGAGGAGCTTTTCTTTTATTGCTTTGGTGATTGCACTGCTGCGGGAGTGAACTTCCAGCTTTGCGTAGATATTACGCAGGTGAGAATCAACGGTGTGGTGACTGAGGAATATTTTTTCAGCAATTTGTTTTTTGCTTAAGCCTTCGATTAAAAGTTTTAATATTTCTTTTTCTCTTTCAGAGAGGCTGTAGCCGTTTGATTTGACATTCTGGTCCCTGAACATATTCAATACCTTTTTAGCGATGTGTATATTCATCGGTGCACCGCCGTTCATAACTTCATTAATTGAAGCTACTATTTTATCTGCAGACAGATCTTTTAATAAGTAACCTGATGCACCGGCACAAATCGCATTAAAAACATTTTCGTCATCATCGTGGATAGTTATAATAATTATTTTTGATGATGGAGAAAGTTTTCTAAGTTCCGGAATTAACTCAATGCCGTTCATTCCGGGAAGACCAATATCCAAAAGAATAATGTCCGGTACCAACTCTTCTTTTTCGATAAAATCAAGAGCAGCTTCACCGGAACTGAAAACGTTTTTACAGTCGATGTTGCTGCTCTTGTTGATAGCCTCCTGTAGTGAATCCCGAAGAAGTTCGTTGTCTTCAATTATTATTACGTCAATACGGTTTGGCATTCAAATAACTTTTTTCTTTTATGTGAGGTTCAAAATAATCTATGAATCGAAGGTGATCAATCCCGCGTTTGCGTGATATTGGCAGATAATTCAAGAATGGTTCCGCTGCCAAGACTGCTTTCAAATTTTAAGTCAGCATTTATTTCCTTCGCACGGGATCTGATATTCTTTAGCCCATTTCCGCCGAAGCTAGATGATGTATTAAATCCTTTACCATCATCTTTGAGCAATAGGAATATATTACCATCTAAAACATCAAATTTAATCTCTACACTTTTCGCTTCAGCGTGTTTTACAATATTATTCAGCGCTTCTTTATAGATGAAGAAAATATTTCTTTTTGTTTCGGGAAGTAAATTGATATCTGCTAAATCCTTCGGGTAATCGAAACTCAAATTGAATTTTCCAAGAGTGTTGTCAGCAACCTCTTTCATTTTCGAAATCAGATCTTTGAGACTATCAGAAGAAGGATTTGTCAACCAAACAATATCGCGTATTGATTGAGTTGAACCTATAGCTACTTTGTGAATACGTTTTAATTTTTCTGATGTATCGGGATCTGTCTTTTCATCTTTCTGAATAAGCTCACTCATTAACGATATACTGCTCAGGTTACTTCCTATTTCATCGTGAAGATCCTGAGCAATCCTGTTCCTTATTTTTTGTTTTTCTATTTCTTTTTCCTGCTCTATATTTTTTGCTTTCAATTCTGCTTCACGTAATCGTGCTTCTTCTCTTTCTCTTCTCAACTTTTCTTCCGTCTTCCTTTGTCTCCGTTTAATTTCGGTTGCTCTTATAAAAGCTAAACCACTAAGGAAAGCTATCACATATATTGCATAAGCCCACCATGTAGCCCAGAAAGGAGGGTTTATTGTAATATAAATTTTGGCTGTTTTTTCGCTCCACATTCCATCGCTGTTAGTTGCCTTTACCTGGAATACGTACTCACCCGGATCTAAATTCGTATAAGTAACGAACCGTCTTTTGCCGCTGTATATCCAATCTTCGTCAAAGCCTTCCATAAAATATGCGTACTGATTCATTTCCGGCGCATTGTAATCAAGTGAAGTAAACTGAAAAGAAAAATCATTTTGACTGTATGACAACGAAACTTCTTTAGAATTAAACATACCCGCACCAAATTCAGAATTTTTTTTATTGCCAACAGGCTGATTAAGTATTTTAAAATCAGTTATAATAACCGGCGGTGAATAGGTTGATTGTTTTATTCTTTTAGGATCAAAATAATTCAGTCCGTTTGTAGAGCCAAAGAGCATGTACCCCTCGGCAGTTTTAACTGCAGCACTTGAGTTGAATGAACTGCCGCTTAGTCCATCAGCCGTTGTGTAGTTTGTGAAATGCTCATCTTTAATATTAAAAAAGGAAATTCCAGAGCTGGTTCCAATCCACAGATTTCCATCTTCGTCTTCAAGAATACTTTCAACTGCATTATCCTGTAATCCATCATCTACCGTGTAATGTTTTACTTCTACATTTAAATCAGAGTTATCATCAGTATCTGAATTATTATTTATCACAAACTTATTGAGACCATTTGCTGTCCCAATCCATAATATTGTCTTTTCATCGGATATGTTTTCTGCAATTGATTCACAAATTGTATAAATGTTATTACTGCTAAGTGATTGATTGTTTTCAGTTCGGGTGTTCCAATTCTGAAAGTTATCTTGTGCATCACTATCATATAAATTTAATCCTCCCCCGTTCGTCCCGATCCAGATCCTCCTTTTTCTATCCTGATAAAGCACCCATATATCGTTATGACTTAAGCTTAAAGGATTATCTCTTTCTTTTCTCCAGTGTTTAACTTTACCATTACCAGGGTTTAATCTTCCTAAACCTCCACCCCAAAATCCTATCCAGATCATTCCATCATCATCTTCAAGAACAGTTTTAACATAATTGAATGCTGAAGTATTAAAGACAGGATTAGCAACTTGCCAGGATTTAAACTGGTTGGTATTAAGATTTAATTCCTTTAAACCCTGCCCATATGTTCCAATCCAAATATTGTTTGAAGAACCACGTAACAAAGACCAGATATTTAATGACTGAAGCTCAGAGTTTTTATTAAAGGATGATTTTCCGGTTTTGTTATCAATACCAAACAAGCCACCATCAGTGCCGAACCAAAGTATTTTATCTTTTGTTCGAGTAAAAGCTCTTATGTTCTTATTCATTAAAAGCGGAAGTATGCTGGTAAACTGTATAGATGGAGAGGGCGAATTAAAATTCGAACGTTTCTGTGTATGAAAATTCAATCCATTCTCAGTTGCAATCCATAATACTCCGGACCTGTCAATAATTAAATCATGAATTTGATTACTAACTATTTCTGAATTTCCTTTTTCAGTCTTGATAAATCTTTTCTTCTGACCTGTAGTCAAATTAATTTGAGCAAGTCCGCCATAAGTTCCCACCCACAGTATTTTTTCTCCAAAAGAAATTTCTTCTACAACCGAGCTTACACTGAATCCGAATTGGAGATTCTCACTTTCAGGTAATGCAACTTGTGTAAAGGACTCATCGTTCGAATCAAATTTTATCAGACCATTTAATGCACCAATCCAAATGGTATTTTCGAAGAAAGATGATTTTGAAAGAAACCAGATAATATTTTTAGAATTATTAAAAACTTGCATTAACTTCTGCCCGGAATCATCTTGAACAAATTTATCTAACCCGCTATATGTTCCTATCAGGATATTTGATTTATTGTCTTCAACTATTGAGGTAATAAAATTGTCTGATAATAATTTTGGATTGCCCGTAGTGTTCTGCCAATGCTCAAACTTATTTTGTTCCGGATTAAAACGATAAAGACCATTTCTGTAAGTTCCGATCCAGATATTTTTTCTGCTGTCCTCATAGATAGACGTAATATTTATTTCTTCGGTCGAAGTTGAATCAAGATCCCAATGTTCAAATCTATCAGAGTATACATCGTACTTATTTAACCCACCTGTTTTTGTTCCAATCCACAAATTGCCTGAATGATCTTCAAATAAAGCCCAGATAATATTTTCGGAAATTGAAAATTTATCATTAGGATTATTTCGATAGACTTTTATTTCGTAGCCATCAAATCGATTTAATCCGTCATCTGTTCCAAACCAGATAAATCCGGTTTTATCCTGAATGAGTGTATTAACATTATTATTGGATAGACCATTTTCAACTGTTAGGTTATTAAACTTAAAAGACTGGGGATAATAAATTGCGGTTGCATTTAATAAAGATAAAAGAAAAACAAGTATGTAGATATTAAAACGAGATTGAATCATAGCGGGGCAAATATAATCAATCATATTAAATCTATAAACAAGATAGAAAAGTTAAAGGTAATTGAGTTGAAAACTCTGGCTCTTATTCGCTGTGTGCTAAAGACAAAAACAAAATCATTAAGAATCTTCTTCACTAACAATAGAAGCTATATAAAGATCTATAGCGTGTAAAGATGCTGGCTTGGATATGATTTTAAGCTAATTCATTATTTTATAAAACTTTACTTTCTCGCAGCACCCCATCAACGGCTATTTGATTAAGCTTGCATAAGCAACCAGCTTGTCTTCATCATACTCTATTTTAATTTGTGGAAAACCATCAAGGAAATGTGAAAGTTTTTCGTATCCAAATTCTTTGTGATTAAATGCCGGATGTTCC
>JBBQSH010000085.1:0-13889 GCA_038214015.1 Ignavibacteriales bacterium
AGAAAAAAGCTGGCAATAAAAATTGCGATTGCACCAAATACAATGATTATCCTGTGAGATAAAGACCAACGTAATGCTTTTTCATACTTTACATTAAGCTTATCAAAGTTGTGATTGAAAAAATATAACAACCTGTTTAAAATATTTCCTTTAGGAGAAAGTTCCTCATCTTCTCTGCGCAGCCATTTTGATGAGAGCATTGGAGTTAAAGTAAAAGCCACAAATAATGAAACAAGAACCGCAGCAGAAATTGTTATACCAAATTCGTAAAAGAATCTGCCAACAATACCAGGCATAAAAGCAACAGGTATAAACACAGCAACGATTGTAAAAGTTGTTGCCATTACTGCTAATCCAATTTCTTCAGAAGCAGATTTTGCCGCTTCCATTGGTGTTTCACCTTGCTGCATATGCCGATAAATATTTTCAATCACCACAATCGCATCATCAATAAGCAAACCTACCGCAAGAGAGAGTGCAAGCAGCGACATCATATTAAGTGTAAAACCCAGAGCGTACATTATTATAAAACTTGCTATTATAGAAGCCGGTAATGCCAATCCGCTAATTATTGTTGCTCTAAAGTTTGCAAGGAACATATAGATTACAAGCACTGCTAACAATCCGCCATATACAATATCAAACAACACATCATTAATGGAATGCTCAATAAAAATAGAATTGTCCTGTGCTACATTTATCGAGATTCCTTCAGGAATTTCTTTTAATATCTTTTCAATTTGTTTGTTTACACCCTGTGCTACCTCAACTGTATTACTGCCCGATTGTTTTATGATATTTATTCCAACAGCAATCTTGCCATTAACTCTGGTTAAACTGGTTTGTTCTTCAACTCCATCACTCACTGTAGCAACATCAGAAAGATAAACGGGCTTGCCATTTGGTGTAGCAACAATAACTCTGTTAAAATCTTCTACGTTTTTATATTTGCCCATAGTTCTTACAAGAAGCTGGCGTGATCCTTCCGTAACATTACCGCCGGGAATTTCAACATTCTGTCCGCCAACATTCATAATTACATCCTGGATGGAAATATTGTAGGCGCGTAATCTTGCAGCATCAACTTCGATCTGAATTTCTCTTTCCGATCCACCGACTAACTGCACAGAACCAACACCGGGAATATTTTCCAATCTTTTCTTCACAACATCTTTAGTAAATGTGGTTATGTCCTTGTCGGACATGGTACCAGAAACTGATAGGTACATTATCGGCAAGCTTGCTGGATCGTATCTTTGTATTACAGGATCTTCTATTTCTAATGGCAAGTCTGCACGTATTGCTGAAATTTTTTCGCGCACATCCTGTGCTGCATCCTTACCATTTATTTCCAGCTTAAATGCAATAACAACAATAGAAACATTTTCCTGCGAAGTTGATTGAATAAAATCAACACCTTCAACCGGGTTAACTGCATCCTCAATAATCTTTGTTACATCAGTTTCTATTTGTTCCGGGCCAGCACCTGGTAGTACAGTTGTAATTACAACGTAAGGGATATCAACATCAGGGTACAAATCAACATTAAGCATTCTGTAAGAAAAAAGTCCAAGCACAATCAAAGACATAATCATCATTGTAGCAAAAACGGGGCGTCTTATGGAGACATCAGCTAATTTCATTTTTTAATCCGAATTTCTTTATTTGATTTATCAATTAATTTTTTGTAACAACTACTACAGTACCATCTTTTAGATTATTCATTCCAAGTGTTACAATTTTATCCCCGGATTTTAATCCGGAAATAACTTCAACATTTTTACCATCTGATAATCCAAGTGTAATAGTTTTAAGATATGATTTACTATCGTTGATTATATAAACACCATCAGCTTCACCAGATTTTACAACAGCAGAAAGAGGAATTGTTAGAGCATCTTTTTTTGATTTCATATCAACTGCTACACGGCAAAACATTCCTGGCTTAAACCATCTATCCTGCGTATTAGAAAAGGTTGATTGGATCTCAAATGTACGAGATTGAATATTTGCTGATTTAGAAAGCTGGGTAATTTTTCCAGTTTGGATTAGGTCAGGATTCATCACTGAATAAATTTTTGTTTGTTGTCCAACAAAAAAATTTGGAACATCACTTTCGCCAACATTAATTATTGCTTTCATCCTACCAATGTTTGCAACAGTAGCCATTGGTATTGTTGGATTCGTAAGATCACCAAGATTAACATTTATTGCTGTAACTACACCTGAAAGGGGTGAAGTAATTTCAACCGTGCTTCTAGCGGCATCAAAATTTGCTTTAGCAACTTCATATCCGGTTTCTACCAGATCGAATGCTTGTTGAGATATTGCACCTTCTTTTAATAAGTTTTGCATTCTTTCAAAATTCTTTTCGGCATTTAAATATGCGGCTTGTGCTTGAAAGAATTGTGAAGACGCTCCGCTTTTATTTAACTCAAATAAAACTGAACCAGTTTTAACATAATCACCAACTTTAACTCTTATCTTTGTTATGGTTTCAGGAATTTTAGCAATAATATTAGCTTGTTCTTCACCTTCTAATGTTCCGGAAAATGTTTTTGATAAAGCTAATTCTTTTACTTCAACAGTTTGAGCTTCTACAGAAATGGTATCAATGTAAGTTGTTTTGTCAGTTGTTCCAGTTTCTTCTGGTTTTTCACCACAAGCCTGAATAACAAACAACGCAATAATCATCAATGCACTAAAAATTTGTTTAATACGGCTATCTGATATTTGTTTCATATAAAAATGATTCTCCTGTTTACAATAAAAATTTAAACGTTAATCTAATTCTCTAAAATTTAAAAAATACTCTGTGTTTGTTCTGCCAAGAATCTGTTCAAGTTCATACTTTGTGGTAAGATATGAGTACAAAGATTGAATACGATTTAATTTTGCTTGTTTCAATGCAAGATCAGTATTCTGTAATTCAATCTGACTTCCGACTCCTTCTTTATATCTTACTCTTGCAATTTGATAAGCACGATCAGCAACTTCTACTGTTCTGGCTTGTACTTCTAAAAGTGATTGTACCCTTTTCAATTCTTGTAACTTGGCTTTTACGTTTAAGAGAGTAAAATCTTTTAACTGATTTAGTTGTTCTTCAGTTTGTTTATAAGTAATTGTCGATTGTTCAACAGCATTTTTAGTACGATTACCTTCCCACAAATTGATTGAAAACTTTACTCCAATTGTAGCAGAAGAGTAAGTATTAAATTTCCAGCTATCTGAAGAACCATTGTAAGCATACTGACCAAATGCAGCAATGTTTGGCCAGTAATCAGAAACATCGAGTTGAATAAACGCTTCATCAACTTGTTTCTTAAGATCTAAGGTTTTTATATCATAGTTTGATGTTAATGCTTCGTAAATCAATCCTTCTTCATTAGAAATATCATAAGCTTGATATAAAAACTCACCTTGCACATCAATATTTTCTTGTTGATCTATGCTAAGAATAATTTTTAATCCATCTTTTGCACTTTGCAAATTATTTTCCATCTGAAGCACAACTGGTCTAATATTCTCAACCTGCACTTCAGCCTGAAGCATATCAAATTCAGAGACCATCCCTTCTTTATAAAGAGCTTTTACGTCATTAAGATTTGCTTGAGCATTTTCAAAACTTGATCTGGTGATATCCAAGATTTCTTTTGAAAGCAAAACTCCATAAAAAGTTTTTTGCACAGATAATACAGTTTTAGAAACAGTGCTATTTAGATTTGCTTTTGCTAAATCATAATAAATTTTTGATGCTCCAATACCTTCAAACACTGCTGAATTAAATAATGTTTGTGTTACTGTTACATCGGTAGAAAAGTTATTTGTTTGCGAAAATGACTGAAGTTTTGAGCTCATTGAAAGATATTTATTATCATCTCGTGGTAAAACTCCTTCATCAAAAAGTATTGAATATGTAGCATTGGTTAGCATAGCTTCAAAATCCGGGAACGGCATTTTTGGTTTTTCAAGAAAACGAGAAAAACTTCCGTTTAAGTTTACACTTGGTAAAGCATAACCAAAAGCTTCATCAATTGCAGCACCAGATTTATTAACATTCATAACAGAGATTGCAATATCCCTGTTATTATTCATTGCTGTATTAATAGCTTCATCAAGAGTATAGATTTTAGATTGAGCTAACGAAGAAAATTGAATTATAAAAATTAAAATAATTGAATAGAAAAATTTGTAAGAAGTTGATAGCTTTTTTTGTTTCATTTAATTCTCTAAATAATTGAACGTAGAATAATCTATTTAACAGAGTTTTTTAAGGTTGTGTTAATTTTTTTGCAATTCAGAAAAAATTTAACAGGGCAAATCTAATCAACTATCAAATAAAAATTATTTTGTTAATCACAATTATTCTGGTTTGTGATAATAATCAATGAAACTAAAGGAATTGAGCCTTTGGGTTTGTATCTAAATTTTCTTTGTGAAACTGTGAGCAAGCTCGATGTTATAGTAGCTGTAAAAAAATACTTAAGCATAGTCTATTGTTGCTAATCATAAAGCATTCTCGAGTTAGGGTCAAGAAATTTGGTTGAAGTTTAATTTGCGATACTCTAAGTTGCGAACGTATAAATGATAAAATTTTGCTGTACTATTTTTACTTATCCCTTTACCTCTTTACCGGCAGGGGACTGACCGATGTGTTAGGCTGGATCTTTTATTTAACAATTTTATTTCGATTTAATCTTATGGGTTTTAGCGTGGCGAAATTAGTAAATGAGACTTCTGAAAAATAGATTTCTTATTCATTGTCATTCTCGCGAAAGCGGGAATCTATTTTATATTCACTGGATTCCCATTTGCTTGGGAATGACAAACTGCATTTTTCAGAAGTCTCTAAATAATTAGAGAGGAGTATTTATATGTTAAGTTTTTACCTTTTCTTTTCTCAATTTAAAAAGAAAGGTGTGTTATGAAATACTTGTTGATTTCTATCGTATTAATTACAATGCTATTTATCGGATGTACTGAAGATGAATGTGATCCGGTAACCCCACTTGTTGATGACAGAATTCCGTTTGAAATTAATTTCTTAGAGTATTCGGATAACAATTATTTTATAGATCAGGTATATACAGATACTTCTGCGGCATTTAATATGTTTAATCTTTTTTATGGTAGCATTAATCCTATAATTCTGCCAAAGTATTTTATAAAGAATATCGAGGTTTATAAATCTGTTAATTCAGTTTATGATGAAGGTATTATTGCAGCTGCATATATCAATTTGCCGCCTCGTTATTCTGACAGTATGTATGCTGATTCACTTAGAATTATTAGCACAATGATTCCTGGACTAAATGACGCAGCTCTTTTCAAATTATTAGATGAAGGCAATGACTACATTTTTCATCCTGAAACAGGATGGATTAGTTTTGTAAATTCAGTTATGGATCAAGATATTATTGCAGTGGCTTACAAGATAGAAAATGATCCTGGATATGCCGATGATTTGATATTTGGAGAATTTATTTCTGAGCTAGTAAATAATTCCAAAACAAGAGGTGTACTAAAACTTGTTAAACCAAGAAATCTTCAACCATTTTATGAAGATGCCTGGAATTTGAAGATGAAAAATATTTATCAGATAACTTCCCAAATCGGATATATCAGAAATCTTGACTTAGATATTTATCTCAAAAAATCTGATGGTACAGAATCAAATACTGTCAACAACATCAGATTAATAGAGCTGTTCGGCTTTGATAGATTTAGTGAAAATTTGATGCCAGTTCCAGATGGTAAATATGATTATTTCCCTGGGATGAATTTTGAGCCAAGAACTTCTGAAATAATTTTTCCGGTTATTCAACCATTCGGTAACAATATTCCATTTGCTATAAATGAATATAAGTATCAGGCAATTTATGATACTATTAAAAGTTATCTTGCATTGCCTGGTAATAGCTTTGTTATTAGAGGAAAATATAAGTGAAGGTTTCAATATTAAAACCCTAAGTAACTATTATTCAAAGTAAAACATTTAGAGAATTAGAAAGCTTAACAAAATGTTTCGAAGCATAAGGTTTATTATTGTTTGTATAACACTCGTTACATTCATAAATGGTCTGCAACTTTTTGCACAACAGGATTCAAAAGGAATTCGAACTATTTATCTCATCAGGCACGGAGATTATGCCCCGCAAGATGATAGCATCCCAGATTCAGTGAATGTTCTAACTCCTCTTGGTATTGCTCAAGCCAGATTAGTTTCCACAAGATTGAAATCAATGAATATTAATTTCAACTCTTTAATCAGCAGCACAATGGCTCGCGCAAAACAAACTGCAGAAGTAATTTTCAAAGATTTCCCGGAATTAATACCGGAACAATCTGATCTGATAAAAGAATGCACACCTCCAACCTGGAGAGAAGATGTTATGGCTGATACAAAAGCAGATGAAGTAGAAGAATGTATTAACAATCTTGAAGAAGCTTATCAAAAATATTTTATTCTTTCGCCGGATGATAAAGACCGGAATGATATAATCGTATGTCACGGAAATGTAATCCGTTATTTTGTTACCAAAGTGTTACAAGTCGATTCGATGGCGTGGCTGCAGATGAGCATATCAAACTGCAGTTTAACTATCATCAGAGTTTTACCCAATGGAACTATGAAACTTGATGCATTCAGCGACTATGGACATATTCCGGAAAATATGCGAACCTTTTCAGTCGGAAAGAATAAAGAAAAAGAACTAATAAAAGATCATGGAAAGAACAAAATCGATAAATGATAGTTTATAACCGGTAACTATTATGGTTAGAAAATAACTTAAGAATTATGAAACATCTTTTTATCTTTTTAATAATTAGCTTAAGTTCACTTCTGCTCATCGGCTGTCTTCGCACTTATTATCCCGCAGTTTATCACTCCAGCGCTCCTGCAATGATTTCGGAAACAAATAATGACCCTGAATTTTACAGCAATTATTTGGGTGGTGATTTTACAGTTGGGCAGGGAAGTTATGAAAATGAAACTCTGCAGATGATGAAAGTAAATTATTTAATAGTCAACACTCAGGATCATACTAATTTTAATTTAGAAGGATTTGGATATACAGGTAATTATAAAGTTTCGGGTCTTGATATTAATTACGATGGCTATAAAAATTTTATCGGGTTGGGAACCGATTTAAAATTTAATATAAATTTTAAGTTCGGTAAGGTAAAGGTTGGAACAGGATTAAATTTAGGATTAGGTGTAGAATTTGGTGAATATTATGAGTTTAGAAAAAGTGCTGAGCAAGCTCATATTATAGATGATGAAAATAGTTTATTATTCATACTCTTTTCAGGTTCCCCATTTATTAGTTATGAATTTACTGAATCTACCATCCTCTCTTTACAGTTAAATTCCGGTCTGCCTGGAGTTATTTCCCCTTCACTAATTCTTAATCATGATAATGTTTCTTATTGGTTATGCTGGCTGCCGGATAAAAATATTTCTGATAATTATTATGGACAGCGAATTACATTTGGTGTTATGATTGGATTGCAAGATTCACATTTAAATTTTTGATTCTCACTGGTTTAAGTAAACATCAAGCATCATTTATTATCATTATTAAACATCACTCCAACTTTATATTTAACTTTGCATCATAAAAACAGGAATTTTTATGGATCAATACACAGCAGAAAAACTTAAATCAATTTAGGTGCAAAAAACATTATAATGCGCAAAATAGGTAAACTTGAATTTTAAAATAGTAATACGTATTTTTTAATAAAATTAGTTACGTATTATTTGAAAGGAATCATATGAATGTAAAACTAACATTAAAACTGAATAAGAAAGCTATAGAACGTGCAAAAAAATATGCCCAGAAAAATAAAAAAAGTCTATCGGTAATGGTTGAAAAATATTTCAATTTAATATCTGATAAGGACAGTACTGCGGAAATTGAAATATCTCCAAATGTTCGTGATCTATCCGGAATTTTCAAATTTTCTGAAAATATTAATATAAAAGATGCTTATAGAAAGCATATTGAAGAAAAATACACTAAATGATAGAGCTGTTTGTTGACTCAGATATAATACTAGATTTGCTAGCCCAAAGAGAACCGCATTATATTCATGCGGCAAGGTTATTCACATTAATAGATCAGAACGAAGTTGTTGCATATACATCTCCTCTCATATTTGCAAATCTCCATTATATTCTAAAGAAACAATCATCAAATTTATTAGCGTTAAAAAATTTAAGAAAACTCAAGACTTTAATAAATATTTTATCGATTGATGAAAAAGTAATTGAACAATCACTAAATTCAGAATTCAATGACTTCGAAGATGCAATACAGTATTTCACAGCAGTTAATAACGGAATTACGCTCATTATCACAAGAAATAAAACTGATTATAAACGGAGCAAAATAGATGTTTTGACTGCTGAAGAGTTCCTTAAAAGTTTAGGAACTAAATTGAAGTTGTAACTGCAATCTAACCGCTTAAAAAAGTAGAAATATAATTTGTCTCCTCTCACTAAACATCACTCCAACATTTTATTTAACTTTACATTGTAAAAACAGGAAATGTTATGGATCAATACACAGCAGAAAAACTTAAATCAATTGTAGGTACACCAAATTTTTTTGATTCCAAAGAAGATAAATTAGTTTATTCATATGATGGTACTCCTGTTTATCAGCAGCTCCCTGAAGCTGTATTATTTCCCCAAGATGATGAGCAAATTTCTAAGATATTAAAACTCGCAAACCAAGAGAAGTTTAATGTTGTTCCGCGTGGTTCAGGCACAGGATTAAGCGGTGGATCAATTCCTGTTGAGAATTCTGTTGTAATTGTGATGACAAGGTGGAATAAAATTCTGGAAGTTGATGCAAGCAATCTTACTGCCTGGGTTCAACCTGGTGTTGTTACAGGAGCATTACAAAAAGAAGTTGAAAAGATCGGATTGTTTTATCCACCAGATCCGGGAAGTTTAAATGTTTGTACAATCGGGGGTAATGTTGCAAACAATGCAGGCGGATTGCGAGGACTTAAATACGGTGTTACAAAAAATTATGTTCTTGGAATTGAAATGATTCTTCCAAATGGTGAATTGCTAAAAACCGGTGGAAAGAATATGAAGGATGTTGCAGGATATAATCTTCGTGATTTTATTGTCGGAAGTGAAGGCACACTTGGTATAGTAACAAAGGTCTTATTGAAAATAATTCCAAAACCATCTCAGGCTATTACTCTATTAATTTATTTTGATAAGCTTGTTGATGCAGGAAAAACCGTTTCAGATATAATAGCATCACACATCGTTCCTTCAATGATGGAGTTTTTAGATAACACAACAATCAATTGTGTTGAAGATTATACGCATATCGGCTTACCAAGAAAGAGTGAAGCAATTTTATTAATTGAAGTTGATGGGAGAGGTGCTGAAGTTCAGGAAGATGCAGAGTTAATAAGAAAGATCGCGGTAAAAAACAATGCATCAGCACTTAAAGGTGCAGCCAATGAAACCGAATCCAATGTTTTAAAGACAGCAAGACGCAGTGCTTTTAGTGCACTTGCAAGACGTATGCCCACAACAATTTTAGAAGATGCAACTGTACCAAGGAGTGAGCTGCCTGTAATGATTGAACGGGTTGCCAAAGCTGCAAAGATGTTTGATGTTATGATTGGAAATTTTGGTCATGCTGGTGATGGAAATCTTCATCCAACTTGTTTAACTGATGAACGAGATTCTAAAGAACTTGAAAAAGTTCATCGTGCTTTCGATTATATTTTTAATGAAGCAATAAAACTCGGCGGAACAATAACCGGTGAGCACGGAACCGGTTTAGCCAAAAAACATTTTCTGGAAGCGGTTGCTGGGCCTGCTGGAGTTGATATGATGAAAAAAATAAAATTAGCGATTGACCACAATAACATTTTAAATCCTGGCAAAATATTTACAATCTCGCCAAAGTGTGAAGGACATATGCCAACTAAACGCGAACAGATAAAAGATTTTCATGTCTAAAGAAATTCAGTACAAAGAATTATTAAAAATCCTACCGCACGATGATATACTGCAGCAATGCATTCATTGTGGAATGTGTCTTGCAACCTGTCCAACTTATGATATCACAAAATTAGAGCGTTCATCACCACGCGGCAGAATTAAAATGATTAAATCAGTAGCGCGGGGTGAAATGGAAATGAGCAGAATCTTTGCTGATGAAATGAATTTTTGTTTAGACTGCCAGGCTTGTGAAACAGCTTGTCCCGCCGGTGTAAAGTACGGCAGAATGGTTGAAACAGCTCGTGTGGTTATTGATAATACAAAATATGTTTCAAAGTTTGGTGTTACTTTAAAGAGATTTGCGTTAAGAAAAATTGTTGCTTCACGAAATGGATTAAAGATTATTTCAAGATTATTATGGCTCTACCAAAAGACTGGATTACAAAAAGTTGTTCGATTCGCTGGAATATTGAAAATGTTTTCTAAAAATTTAGCAGAGATTGAAACTCTTTCCCCAACAATTGCAGAAAAATTTTCTGATACACAAATAAAAGAAATTGAATTACCAATTGGAGAAATAAAATATAAAACTGCTTTTCACTTTGGCTGTTTGATGAATACAATGTTTGCAGATATTAATATTGATACGATTGATGTTCTTAAAGAATGCGGTTGTAAAATTATTACTCCACAAGATCAGGTTTGCTGCGGATCCTTGATGGGGCATAATGGTGATATGGATTTTGCATTAAAACTTGCAAGAAAAAATATTGATGCATTCGATAAACACGATTATGATTATCTGATTTCTAACTCTGCGGGATGCGGTGCATTTATGAAAGATTATGCTCATCTGCTTGAAGATGATCCTGCGTATGCAGAAAAGGCAAAACGATTTTCTTCTAAAATAAAAGATGTTATGGAATTTTTTGCAGAACAAAAACCTGAAATGAATTTTCATACTGTCATTTCGAAGGAGTCTTCGACTGAGAAATCTATTTCAAATTTATCAAAGCAGATTTCTCCCTCCGGTCGAAATGACAATCAAGAGGCTCATGAACTTGATCTTGAACTTAAACATGTTACTTATCACGATGCCTGTCATTTAGTTCACGCGCAAAAAGTCTCTACTCAACCAAGAGAAGTTATAAAATCTTTACCCGGAGTTAACTATAGTGAACTTGAAGAAGCTAGTTGGTGTTGCGGCAGTGCAGGAATATATAATGTTGTCAGATATGATGATGCAATAAAACAGCTTGAAAGAAAAATGAACAACATTAAAAACACAAATGCAAAAATAGTATTAACAGGTAATCCGGGTTGTATGGGGCAAATAAAACACGGCACTAAAAAGTTTAATGTTGATGTTGAAGTGCTTCATCCGGTTACCTTGATAAAAAGAATGCTGAAAAAATAGGTTTGGTGATTTTTTGTGATTTAGTGATTTGGTGGCGAGAATATTTGCCACTAAAACACCAAAACTCGAAAGCACACTAATAGTTTAGACTATCCTCTCATCCCAGATTAAATGATCAAAAGTTTCCCTGTTTCTGATAACTGAATACTTATCGCCATTAACCAAAATTTCGGCTGGGCGGCGGCGCGCGTTATAATTTGAACTCATTACCATTCCATAAGCTCCGGTGGACATAACAGCAAGCAATTCATCAGATTTTGATTCGGTAATTTCTCTGTCTCGTGCAAAGTAATCACCTGTTTCACAAATAGGACCAACAACATCTGCAACCATTTCATTTCTATTATCAAGTTTTTGAACTGGCTGAATGTGATGATAAGCTTGATAAATTGAAGGACGAAGTAGATCGTTCATCGCTGCATCTATAATTACAAAATTCTTATCACCGTTTTTCTTATTGTATAAAACCTCGGTAACGAGAATTCCTCCGTTTGCAGTGAGGAATCTTCCGGGTTCAAAAATAATTTCACAATTAAGTTTATTGAACAGAGGAATTGTTCTTTCAGCAAATTCATTTATGGTAAATGTTTTTTCACAATTGTAGTTAACCCCAATTCCACCACCGACATCAAAATGATCAAGCTTCAATCCATCTTTTTGAATTTCAAAATACAGTTCAGAAAGTTTCTGCACTGCTTCAACAAATGGATCTATTAATGTAATCTGAGAACCAATGTGCATATCAATTCCTGTGAATTGAATATTCGGAAAATCTTTTCTTCTCTTATATATCGATAAAGCTGTTTTGGAATCAACACCGAATTTGTTTGATGATAAACCAGTAGAAATATATGGATGAGTTTTTGCGTCAACATCTGGGTTAACACGAATTGCAACTCGAGCTACTTTATTCATCTGTCCGGCAATTTTATTTATTAACTCAATTTCTTCCTCTGATTCAGCTTTAATCATTAAAACATTTTTTTCTAATCCAAGTTTTATTTCATTCTTAGTTTTACCAACACTTGTAAGAATAACTTTTAAAGGATCAACTCCGGTTTTTAATGCACGGTATAATTCACCTTCAGAGTTTGCGTCAACTCCACTGCGAAGTTTTACAAAGGTGTTTATTACACTGAGATTAAAATTAGCTTTCATTGCATAAAATATTTTATGATTGATTTGCTTGAAAGCACTTTCAAATTCTTGATATTGTTTTATGAAATGGTTCTTGCTGTAAATGTAGAGTGGAGTTTCAAACTCTTTTGCTAAATCACTTACATTAATTTCTTCAACGTACAGTTGATTGTTTTTGTAATTTATAAATTCTGTTTCGATGTAGTGCATTTGAATTCCTTGTAATTTGTCATTCCCACGAAAGTAGGAATCTACTTTTCTAAAATCTTGGATTCCCGTTTTCACGGGAATGACTTGGTCTATTGAGACTGAATGTTAATATTATTTATACAAATAATACTTTTTAGAAACTGTTCTAAAATTTTCAACGTCTTTATTCAAGTAAGGAAGTATATCATCAACCTTTAAGTTTTGCATAAACAATTCTCTGATCTTACTTGTTCCTAAAACTTTATCGAACATATCAAACCGTCCTTCATTTTCAGAAATAATATTTCTTCCATAAAGTTCATTAACAGCTTGAGCAAAATAAAACTGAATGGGAATTAAATTTATGTTTGTATAATCTGTAATATAAATCTCAACACCATGAAGCATTTTATCTTTACCAAATCCATAATAAGGTTTATAAGTAATTGGTCTAAAGATAACTCCTTCAAGTTTATATGAATTCATTTTCTTCGCAAGTTCTTCGCCATCAATCCATTCTGTTGCAAAAGTCTGGAATGGAATTGTATAGCCGACTCCAATTGAAAGAACTCCGCGTAACTCACCAAGTATTCCAGAAACGGTATAATAAAAAGGAGAGAACTTATGCGGAACATGCGGCGAACTTAACACCCATGGTAGTCCTGTCTGCTCAAAATATAAATTACGTGTCCAACCCTCCATCGGAACAACAGAAAGTTTACACTTGGATTTATTTTCGAGCAAGCCTTCTTCATTTAATAGCATTGCCAGCTCACCAACAGTTAATCCGTGCACATAAGGAATTGCAAACTGACTAACGAAAGAATAGTAACCATCTTCAACTACATTTCCTTCAATTCTATTTCCACCAAGAGGATTTGGTCGATCAAGAATTACAACTTCTTTATTATTCTCCGCCGCAGCTTCCATAACCAATCCCATTGTACTGATGTAAGTATAAGATCTGCTTCCAATATCCTGAATATCAAAAACCAAAACATCAACATCTTTTAACATTTCTGCATTTGGTTTACGAGTCTTTCCGTAAAGAGAATAAACGGGAAGCTTTGTTGCATCATCAATATAAAAATCAACTAAATCACCTGCAGAGTAATTCCCACGCACGCCGTGTTCAGGTCCGTATAATGAGGTTAGATTTACTTC
>JBBQSH010000086.1:0-13763 GCA_038214015.1 Ignavibacteriales bacterium
CTGTTTATCCATTTGAATAAGCCTACACCAATGCCAATGAAAACACCGACGAGCAAATTATCAATCGCATACCCGTATAGCATTCCGACTAATATGCCCAAAGCTAAATCGATAATCTTAAGTTGTAATTTCTTATGCTCAATGAGTTGTTCGCGAGATAGTTCCATAATTTCCTCAAATGATGTTGGTAATAATTAAGAAAATTATTTTAAGAATACAATTAAAAGATCAAAATATTTTTTAATCAATGTTCTAAATCGTTTTTGTGATTTATACTTCAACTTCGCTCAGTTTGATGATCAAGTATTTAATATTTTATTTTGATATTTTTAGGTATGAACTTCACTAAATAAAGGCAAAAATTGTTTTTAAAGAACCATAACAAAACAGCAATGATCCAAAAGGATCAGAAGATAGAATACTCAGAACTAATCAATAAAATAAATTCATTTTCGATACTTCTGCCAAATCAAAATTTATCTAAAGTTGCAATCTTTTCTGAAAATAGATTTGAATGGGTTTATGCATTTTATTCCATTTTGTTCAAAAAAGCTGTTGCAGTGCCGATTGATTTTATGTCCGCTGTAGAAGACGTTTATTTTATTCTTAACGATTGTAAGCCTGAAGTTATTTTTTATTCGAATGGAACAAAAGAAGTTTGCGAAAAAGCTATCACTCAGTTGAATCACAAAATTGAAAAAGTAAATCTTGATGAAGTTAAAATTGAAGAGTCCAATGTTAATGCAACTTTTCATGATCCAGATCCAAATGAAACTGCTGTTATCATTTATACTTCAGGAACAACGGGCTCGCCTAAAGGAGTAATGCTTTCTTATGATAATCTATTAGTTAATATTGAAGCGGTAACGACTGATGTAAAACTTTATAAAGAAGCAGACAAAGTTATGGTGCTGCTTCCATTGCATCACATTTTCCCTCTAATGGGTACAATGGTTATTCCTCTGAGTGTGGGCGGTACGATAGTTTTTTCTCCATCAATGGCTTCTGAAGATATTATGGCAACGCTGCAGCACGGAATTACAATAATCATCGGTGTACCGCGTTTGTACAATCTTATAAGAAAAGGGATTAGAGAAAAGATTAATAAAAGCGGAATTGCAAAACTGCTTTTTAAAATTGCTGAGAAGAAAAACTCATTAAGCTTTTCAAGAAAAATATTTGGTTCTGTTCAAAGAAAATTTGGCGGGAAGATAAAATATATGGTTTGCGGCGGTGCGGCTTTGGATAAAGATGTTTGTAAAGATTATTTAACACTTGGTTTTGAAATTCTTGAAGGGTTTGGAATGACTGAATGTGCGCCGATGATTACTTTTACAAGACCAGGAAGAGTGCTTCCGGGTTCTGCAGGCGAACCGCTTAACGTGAATGAAGTGAAAGTTATTGATGGGGAAATTGTGAATCGGGGTCGTAACGTTATGCAAGGTTATTACAATCGTCCTGATGAAACTGCAGCAATCTTAAAAGATGGTTGGCTATACACTGGAGATTTAGGGCATCTTGAGGATAATAGAATTTTTATTACAGGAAGAAAAAAAGAAATTATTGTTTTATCCAATGGGAAAAATATTAATCCTGAAGAAATTGAAAATAAAATTCAAAGTATGACTGATGTAATTACAGAGATCGGGGTTTTTGAAAAATCGGATATGCTTCACGCTGTAATTTATCCTGATTATCAAAAAGCAAAACAGCTTGGTATTGATAATGTTGAAGAGATGCTTAAATGGCAGGTGATTGATAAGTATAATCAATCCGTAACTCCGTACAAAAAAGTTATGAAATTTAGTTTAATTAAAGAACCACTGCCGCGAACAAGATTATTAAAGTTAAAAAGATTTCTACTGCCCACGCTTGAAATGATTTCAAAAGAAAAATTGGAGAGTATAATTGAGCCAACTTTTCAGGAATACTCTTTAATAAAAGAATTTCTGCAGCAGCAGAAGGAAACAACTGTACATCCATCCGATCATCTTGAAATTGATTTAGCGCTTGATTCTTTGGATAAAGTAAATCTTGGTGTTTATCTCGAATCCAATTTTGGAGTTAAACTTTCTGAAGCAGAACTTGTTGGATTTCCAAATATAGTTAAGCTTGCAGAAAACATCAGAGATAAAAAAACAAAACTTAGTGTTGAAGCAATTGATTGGGGAAAAATATTTAAAGAACATCTAGATCTGGATCTTCCAAAAAGCTGGTTTACACACAACATTATGAAAAATGCTGCAAAGTTTTTCCTTAAACTTTATTTCAGATTAAAAGGTGAAGGATTAGAAAATCTTCCAGAAGGTCCATTTATTCTTGCACCTAATCATCAAAGTTATTTTGATGGACTATTTGTTTCAGTTTTTCTTAAAAATAAATTGATGAAGCAAACTTATTTTTATGCTAAAGAAAAACATGTAAAAAATAGTTTCTTAAAATTATTGGCTGCAAAAAATAATGTTATCGTAATGGATTTAAGTGATCTAAAAACATCTTTGCAGAAAATGGCTGAAGTTTTAAAGCGTGGTAAAAATATTATCATCTTTCCTGAAGGAACCCGAACTCAAAACGGTGACATGGGTGATTTCAAAAAAACTTTTGCAATTCTTAGTCGTGAGTTAAATGTGCCTATCGTGCCGGTTGCTATAAATGGAGCTTATGATGCGTTGCCGCGCGGTACACATTTTCCAAAACCGTGGACAAAAATTAATATTAATTTCTTGAAACCAATTTTACCTGAGAATCTATCTTATGATTCGATAAAAGAAATTGTACAAAGTAAAGTTTCTGAACAATTAAAGAAAAAATAATTCGTCACTGTCATTCCCGCGAAGGCGGGAATCTAATTGCAATAACAAAATGGATTCCCGTTTTCACGGGAATGACAGACCTGAAATACTAAATAGAATATTTTTACTTAATGAAAAAAATAGGCTTAATACTTATACTCATAATCATTCTGCCTATTGCATTTTTGTTAGTTAATGAGCTTGGAAAGTTAAATGAAAACGAACAAGTTCTTGAACAAATCTATAACAATCAACTGCAGGCAATATTATTTTCAGTAAATCAATATTCCGAAGATGTTGTTAGAACTACTGCAAATAGTATTATATCAACAATTGAAGGAAGCTCCGGCAGAATAGCAGAAGATAAAAACTTTAATTTGCTGTTAAATGAAAATCGTAAGTTTGCAATTCTTTTTGTAACAGATAGCATTAACTCAAGTAACATAAAATTTTATTTCCGCCAGACTGAAATCCAGCCAAATACTGATTCGCTAAAAAGATTTTTTGAAGTTGTACTGACAAAAAATGATAGCTTAGTAAACAGGCTCTATACTTATCGCGAACAAGGCTACAGAAAAATTGAACCAATTGCTCTGCTTAACTCAAGCAATCAATCCTTATTAATCTTTACCGGATCGATAAAAGATTCAAAAAGAATTTATGGTGCAGTTATTAATCCGCAGGATTTTATCACTCAAATATTATCATCCAGATTACAGGAAGTTGCTAAAGATGAATTTGTGATTTCAGTTATCAATCCAAAGACAGGTTATCAGTACAATTCTACAAAAGATTTTAAAAAGCGATCTGTTCAAGCTCAAAAAGCTTTGTGGATTTTTCCTGATTATAATCTTGGAATATCTTTAATCGGGCAATCCATTGAAGATTTAGTAACAGAACGAGCAATGAACAATTTAATTTTAATTGGAATTTTACTGGCAGTATTAATCGTTGCAGTTTGGTTTGTTTATCGTGCTGTAAAAAAGGAGTTAGAACTGGCACAAGCAAAAGCTGATTTTGTTTCAAATGTTTCTCACGAATTAAGGACGCCGCTCGCATTGATAAGTATGTTTGCAGAAACTCTTGAAATGGATCGTGTAAAAACTGAAGAGAAGAAGAAAGAATATTATTCAATCATTAGCCACGAGTCTAATCGTTTGGGACGAATAGTTAATACAATATTAAACTTCTCAAAGATGGAAGCAGGTAAACGTAAGTTTAATTTTGTAGAAGAAGATTTGAACGAGGTCATTGTTCAGGTTTATCAGAATTACAGCTACCATCTTTACAACAAAGGATTTGATTTTGAATACGAACCGGGAATTGATATCCCAAAAGTTGTGATCGATCGTGAAGCAGTTTCTGAGGCAATAGTAAATCTTTTAGACAATGCAGTTAAGTACAGTGGTGATTCTAGATTTATAAAAATGATTATCAATACTGAAGGTGATTTTATTTTTATTGAAGTGCAGGATAAAGGGATTGGAATTAATGAAGAAGATCAAGGGAAGGTTTTTGATAAGTTTTTTCGTGTATCATCCGGATTAGTGCATACAACAAAAGGCACAGGACTTGGACTATCACTAGTAAAACAGATTATGGATGCTCATAAAGGCAAAATAGTTTTAAAAAGTAAAATTGGCGAAGGAAGCAGTTTTAAATTATTATTCCCATTAAAATCTCAATTAAGCAACGGAGAAAAAAATGTATAAGATTTTAGTTGTAGATGATGAGCAAAACATGAGAACAGGATTAAAAGATAATCTTGAATTTGAAGGGTACGAAGTTGATACTGCAAATGATGGTGAGCAGGGATTAAAAAAGATTATTGATAACCCGTACAACCTTATTATTCTTGATATAATGATGCCAAAGAAATCCGGCTTTGATGTGTGTAAAGAAGTGCGGAAAGCCGGAATTACAACTCCGATTATATTACTAACCGCAAAGGGAGAAGAGATTGACAAAGTAGTTGGATTAGAAATCGGAGCTGATGATTATGTAACTAAGCCGTTCAGTTTACGCGAACTTCTAGCACGTGTAAAAGCAATTTTACGAAGAGGTGAAAATCTTGTAATGAATGAAGCCGAGCGTGAAGTAAAAATTGGAAAAATTGAAGTAAATTTTAGTGGATACAAAGCAACTTCAAAAAATAAAGATGTGCAAATGTCTCACAAAGAATTCGAGATACTTCATCACCTGTGGAAACATCGCAATTCAACTGTAAGTAGGGATGATTTACTAACCGAGATTTGGGGTTATGATGAAACACCAACAACACGAACGGTTGATAATTTTATTTTAAAGTTAAGACAAAAAGTAGAAGTTGATTCAAATCATCCTCAAGTAATATTAACTGTGCATGGGATTGGATATAAACTTGTTTACTAATGTTTATATGTTTTGTGAAGTGAATTTAAAAATCTTTTCTCGTTCTCTTTAAAATTGTATATTTAAATATGCCGACAGTACTAAAAATAAAAGGCTATAGTTTTTTTTTGTCTTGAATGAAATGAACCTGCACATATTCACGTTGAACAGGCTGAACGATATGCAAAATTATGGTTAGAACCTGTCCAATTAGCCAATTCTGATGGGTTCAGAAGTTCTGAAATATCTGAGCTGAGAAAAATAGTTCAAGAAAACAAAAATCTTTTTGAGGAAAAATGGAATGAATACTTTAACAATAAAAGTTGAATCTCGTATTATCGATCTATCTTTTGCAAAAAACACACTTCACGTAGTTCTAACTGATGGAAGAGAAATATCTGCACCATTAGAATGGTTTCCAAAGCTGCGTGATGCGAATGAGCAGCAACGTAACAACTGGAGATTGATTGGTCGTGGGATAGGTATCCACTGGAAAAATATTGATGAGGATATCTCCGTAAAAAGTTTTCTATCAATCAGCTGATTATTTATCTAAGGTCATCATTCCTTCTCATTTGTCCGCCATGACATTTCTTTACATCTCTTTACTTTGAGATGACACCACTGACAATTCCTTAAAGTACGTTTGTACCAGAAGCTTAGATATATTTATTATTTATTTACAAGAGGTACAAAATGAAAACAACATTATTACACAGAGCAGAAAAGTCATACTTTCTTTTAGTTGCTATACTTTTCGTTTTATTGGTTACAAATACTTTTGGGCAATCTCAAAAAGTATCAGATCTTACCAATCACAAATATGCTTTAGAAAATATTGTTGAAGGAATTCATTCTGAAAATAAAGGAGTTAGAGAAAGTTCAATTTATTTGGCAGGTCAATACAGATTCATCGATACAGAAACTGCATTAATCGAACAACTTAAAGTTGAAAAAGAATCTGACGTAAAAGTTTTAATAGGATTAGCGCTTTATAGAATGAATAGTGAAAAAGGTATGAAAGAATTGCAATTGCTGACTGAAAGAGATGAAAATCCAAGAGTTAGAAGAATGAGTCAGGCAATTTATAATGAGTTTCTTGTTAACAACTCAAACAGAACTGCAGCTGCTCAGCAGTGAGCAGTTGCTTTATTTTTCTTTTCATCATGAAGAAATTGTGCGTCATTCCCACGAAAGTGGGAATCTATAAAGCTAGGAGAAAAGTAGATTCCCGTTTTCACGGGAATGACAAATTAAAATTAATCAACTCTTGACTGCTTAGCAACCTCTTCAACCTGTTTCCAAACTCTTAATAAATTTCCGCCAAGTATTTTTTCTATTTCTTCATCAGAGTAACCGCGCACTAATAATTCATAAACAAGATTTGGATATTTGGAAACATCATTTAAATCAACAGGAAGTAAACCACCGGTTCCATCAAAATCAGAACCAAGTCCAACGTAATCAATCCCAACTAAATTTTTAACGTGATCAATATGATTTGCAACATCTTTTACTGTGGCTGAAGGTAGTGGATTTTCTTTCCAATAGGTTGCTTCATAAGTCCATGCTGCTTCTGTTCCGGATTTAATATTGTTTTGCTTCAAGTATTCTTTAATAGTTTCTTCGCCGTTTGTGTACTGTTGATAAATATCTTCTCTTAAGAAAAAGCTTGCAAATGCTATTTGGATAACGCCGCCATTCTTAGCCAAAACCTTAATCATTTCATCGCTCATATTTCTTTCATAACCCGGAGTAAAAAATCTGCAGCACGAATGAGAAGCAATTACAGGTGCGTTACTTAATTTTATCACATCATAAAAAGTGCTATCGCTAACGTGAGAGATATCAACCATCATTCCTAACTGATTCATTTTCCTCACCACGTCTTCACCAAAAGGACTTAAACCATTCCATTTTCTTTTGGGATCATTTGCAGAATCACAAATGTGATTCCATTTGTAATGCGCCAACGTTATGTAACGAACTCCTTTTTCATAAAATTCTTTTAAGTTTTCTAAATTATTTTCAACAGGAGAACCATTTTCCAAACCCATCGTTAATAAAATTTTATTTTGATTAGAATATGTTTCAATGTCTGACGTAGTTCTAATAAAAGCAAATTTATCGGGCCAGGTGCTAACCATTTTATGAACAAGGCTCATCATTGAATCAGCTTTAACTTTAGATTTACCTGTTCCCTCGAGACTTGGTGAAGTATAGATAGACATGAATGGTATATCAAGTCCACCTTTAAGTGCGCGAGGATAGTCAACCTCACCTTTGCTCAGTTGAGTTACATCAAACCATTCATCGTAAAGCCAATCGGGCAAATCAATATGCGAATCCACAATTATAAAATCTTTGCAAAGTTGCTCAGCCTTTTTCCAGATTGTGGAATCGATAGTACTATTCTCATTCTGAGGTAAAGCAGATCCGGTGAAAGAAACTAACAGCAAAAGGAAGAAATAATTTTTCATTTGTACCTTATAAATATTGGCATAAAAATTTATGAGATATTCTGTGTGTCCTTCCCGTGTAAACGGGAATCCATTAATTTTGAAATAGATTCCCACTCCTGCCTACCGCAGGCAGGTTCGTGGGAATGACAAATTCATGAGTGTGCAAAGACTTTCATAAGTAATATTTCAGAAGTCTGAATAATTCACTTAGAAAATAGCTAATTTGAACTATCTCTCAAATCGAAACCATGACAATATTTTACAATTGTTTACCTTCTGATGATGAAGTTGAATAATGAATAAATTAGGTTTGCTGTAAGAAAAATCAATAATCATTTATGAAACATAAAAATATCATAACATCTATTCTAATTTTGATAGAAGTCCTTTTTTTCAATGGATGTGTTGAATACCATGATCAACCGCCACCCCCTCCTAAAAGTGAGAAAGAAAAGTTAGTTCTCGATTTATCCGGGCGATGGAAATTTAGTCTTGGCGATGATATATCCTGGAAAGATGAAAATTTTAATGATAATGATTGGGAAAAAGTTTTTGTTCCCTCATCATGGGAAAATCAGGGTTTTCATGGCTACGACGGATATGCTTGGTACAGAAACTCATTCAAGTTAACTTCAAATTTAAGGGATAAAGATATTTATTTAGTGCTTGGTTATGTTGATGATGTTGATCAAACATTTATTAATGGAAATTTAATTGGTGTTTCCGGTGGGTTTCCAGATAACTACAGAACTGCATATAATGCCTTTAGAAAATATTTTATCCCACAAGAGTTTCTAAATAACGACGGTGAGAATATTATTGCTGTTAGAATTTACGATGACGAACTTGATGGCGGAATAATCAGCGGTAAAATTGGATTGTATACTTATGAGGGCGGATTTGAACCGGATGTAAACTTAAGCGGAATATGGGATTTTAAAACCGGTGATGATTCCTCATTTCTGAAAAATGGAAAGACTAGTACCATTGATGCAAAACTTATGGTTCCGGCTCATTGGGATATTCAGGGTTATCAGGATTACGATGGATTTGGGTGGTACAGAAAATCATTTTATCTACCAAAGGAACTTGATGGCGAAAGTATGATTTTACTTCTTGGAAAAATTGATGATATCGATCAGACTTTTGTAAATGGAATATTAGTTGGCTCAACTGGTTTGTGGAATTTTGAAAATATTCCAACTGAGTTTAATAAGAATGAAGAGTATCGAATAAACAGAGTTTATTCGGTTCCACAGAAACTTTTAAAGTTTGGAGAGATAAATACGATAGTAGTAAGAGTATATGATGGATTTAGAGATGGAGGAATTTATGATGGTCCAGTTGGATTGATTAAACAAAGTAACTACAAAAAATATTTTGGTAAAAAGTAATCCTAATCTGATTCAGCTTTTAATGTTTTATTTGCATTGTTAATTAAGAAAAGATATGTAACTATCATTATCATTGCTCCAAATAAAACATCAGAAGTAAAATGCGCTCCCATTACAACTCTGCTAGCACAAACTGCCAAGCCCCAGCTTATTACTAATCCTTTTAAAATAATTCTTTTGTAAAAAGGTTTATCCATAAAAAAAACAAACAACACAATCATCATAAAACTCATAGCTGCATGCCCCGATGGGAGTGATTGATTTCCTGTGATACCATTAGGCAAATACCAGGGTGTAAAATTGGAATAGTTTTCAGCTAAATCTCTAAAGCGTATTCTTCCCCAAAATATTTTTACTGGTGTAGCTATCAAAAGATATCCATAAAAAAACATTTTAAATGATATTCGAGAGAACAAAACAGATTTTTTTGAATACTTAAATCTTTTTCTAAAAAGTAATGATATTAGAATATTCAATAGAACTGCAGCCAGAAAAAAGTAACTTCGGTTTGTATTAAAAAACTCCCAGCTTTCATGAATTGCTAATGATAGTAAAGCAAGAATATAAATTGTTATCAGAGAGCCGGTTGTTAAAAGAAATCCTGTAAACAAAATTGTTTTTATATTTGATGAGGCTTTTAGCGTTACAATGTATATGTGAACACCAATTAGTATCACAATTAAACCGGGAATCTCACCGTACTTTTGCAGCAAAATAGCCCAAGCAGCGTTTGGATTATAAAGATTAATGGAAATCCAGAGATCACTTGATTCCAGCAAAAACGCCGCTATAATCCATAAAAGTATAAAATAATATGCTGTTGTCTTATTTGATATCTTCTTCAAAAAAAATCTATTAAAGTTTATAATAATTTAATGAATGAGCCGTAAAACAGCTAATCAATATTATTTCATAAAAGATTATGTGATTATATTTCTATTAGATAAATATTTTAATACGAAAGGACTAAAAATGTCATTTAAATATTCAGTTGGTGAAAATTCAAAGTTAGTTGATGAAACAATAAAAAAACTTACTGATGAAAATGTAATTGAAAGAATCTGGAAAAAAGATCACACAGTTTGGAGTAATGATCCAACAGAAATATCAAACAGACTTGGTTGGCTTGATAGTGTTGATGCAACCGGAAATTCTGTAAATGAAATAAATGAGTTTGTAGATGAAGTTAGATCCGCTGGATTTACTCACGCTTTGTTAATGGGAATGGGCGGATCATCATTAGCTCCTGAGGTTTTTAGATTAACATTTGGAGTTAAAGAAGGCTACTTAGATTTAACTGTTCTCGATTCAACTCATCCTGAAGTTGTAATGGATTATGCAAAGAAATTTAATCCCGCAACAACTCTTTATATCGTTTCTACAAAATCGGGTGGGACTGTTGAAACATTTTCATTTATGAAATTCTTTTACAATTATGTTTTACATGTTCTTGGGAAGGAAGAAGTTGGAAAACATTTTGCTGCAATTACTGATCCGGGAAGCGGGTTACAAAAAATTGCTGAAGAATTAAATTTTAGAAAAATATTTCTTAATGATCCAAATATTGGCGGCAGGTTTTCTGCACTATCATTATTTGGCATAGTACCTGCAGCTTTAGTTGGAGTTGATATTGAAAAGTTTTTATCTCTTGCGAAAGATGAAACTCTAAATTGTAAAAAATCCGGTAAAGAAGTTTCAGAAAATATAGCAGCTGTAGCTGGATCAATTATTGGTGCATTAGGTAAAAAGGGAATTGATAAACTTACATACATCATCTCGCCAGCATTTTCTTACATCGGAGCCTGGATAGAACAGCTTATTGCTGAAAGTACAGGCAAAATTGGGAAGGGAATTCTTCCTGTTGATTTAGAGTCAATTGAATCTCCAGAGTATTATTCAAGCGATCGTTTATTTGTTTATATAAAATTGAAAGACGATACAACGTATGATGAAAAAGTTAATCAATTAAAATCTCAAAACTTTCCATTCCTTGAACTTGAACTTGAACATATCGATGATTTAGGTAAACAATTCTTCTTGTGGGAATTTGCAACTGCAGTTGCGGGATGGTTTATGCAGATCCAGCCTTACGATCAGCCAAATGTTGAGCAGGCTAAAATTGTTGCAAGACAAATGATGAAAGATTATCACGAAAAAGGAAAACTCCCGGAATTAAATCCAGTATTTGAAGAAAATGGAATTAAAGTTTTTGGTGATGTAAAAGTTAAGTCGATTGATGGAGTTCTAAATTCATTTCTATTAGATTGCAAAGGCGGCAAAAATTATGTTTCTATTCAGGCTTATCTAACTCCAAATAAAGAAACTACAGAAGCTTTACAGAAACTTAGAACAACAATTCAAAAGAAGTATAAAGTTGCAACAACACTAGGCTTTGGCCCAAGATTCTTGCACTCAACGGGGCAATTACACAAAGGTGATTCAGGTAACGGATATTTCATTCAGTTTACATCAAGCATCGAAGAAGATTTGCCAATTCCGGAAAATCCTGGTGAAGATAGCACCTCAATCACTTTTGGAATTTTAATTAAAGCTCAGGCTCTTGGTGATAGACAAGCGCTATTGGATAATAAACGAAAAGTTATTACGATTGATTTAGGGAATGATGTTTTAGAATCACTATCAATGTTAACTTTGTAATTATTAATTGCCACGACCTTCAGAAGCTGTGTGAAAATTAAAAATAAGGTGGTAGCCGCAGGCTTCAGCCTGCGATATTTAATTGTAATCGCAACCTGAAGGTTGCGGCTACCGGCACAAATCGGATTTTCACACAACCTCTGAAGAATCGTGGCAATTCAATTAAACTAGTTGTAAGCAGGAGCTTAGCATTTTTAATTACAAGATAAAATTGAATAAAAAATTAAAATCAAAAAAAAATAAAGTTCTAAGTAAAAAGGAACAGAAAGAACACGAAGAAGATTTAAGAGATTTAAAGTACTTTAAACTCCGTGCTAACGAACCAACAATTTCATACGAAAAGGTTTTAGTAGAATTGAAACGTGATGGTAAAATATAAACTTCATTTTGAGAAGGCAGCTAAAAAGGAATTACATTCTTAACCAAATAAAAAAATAAAAATAATTATTCAATCAATTAACCTGTTAATCGAAAACCCACGCCCCATCAATTCAAAAAAACTTTCTGCTAACGGTTTGCAACTTGGCGATAGTGGCGGATTTTCAGCACAAATGCTGATGCGGAGAACCAATGTTTGATTAACCACAAATGTGTCTGCGGAGCACTGAACCGCCACTTTTGCCAAACCGCTGTTATATGATGTTTTTCTTTTTTCGTGGTCGCGGTGTGTTATTTCAATTCCGTTATTTTGGAGAACAAAACTTCCCAATTGTTTTGCTTTATACGAAATTTGGTTCCGTGATTATGCCCTGTTCGGGCATCAAAATCAACAAGAATTTTCCCATTGATTAATCCTCTTAAAAAGTTATTAAAGGCGAAGTCCTCAAGTAATTCTATTTTCTCATATTGGAATTCTTCTTGTCCGTCTATTGTCCTTGTGTCTGCAATTACATAAATGGTGTTACGAATTTTTCCAACGCATTTTGTTTGCAAATCGTCAAAATCCCAAGATGCAATTACTGTTTCCTTTTTGCCGTGATAACTTACAACTTTATTTAGCCAATCCTTGTGTCGAATATCTGTTTTGTCTGGGTTGAAAACAATATCAACTGTGCGTTTTACGCTTTCTACATTAAGTTTAATTCCTCTGTCTGTGTAAGTAAGTCCGTTTAATGTTGCTCTGAAACTCATTTCTTTTTCGGAGTATTTCTTTCCCGCTTTTTTGTGTGCCCAACCATAGTATGGTAATAGGATTTTTGAAACAACACTTTCCGGTTTGCGAGGTTGTGGGTCAATATGGAAAAGTGTTATCATTGAAGATGTCTTTTTCCTCTGTGCTTTTAACTCCCAATCAACGGTATTTGCAATCGCTAAATTGTTTTCCGGAATTTCTAATAAATCTTCAAGTGTGTTGCCAACTGCACCATCATTTTTAGAACGCTTTGTGTGAACCCAACCTAACTTTTGAATTTTCTTTAAGCGGTTTAATAATTCTTCTTTTGGTATGTTTAAAAGTTCTATTTTCATATTGTGTCTTGGAAAAGTGTAAGAGGTCTTAATTTATGAAGTTCGCTATGTTTTTTATTTTTTTCAATTCTATCCATTGACATTTTACAATAATCGGGAGAAAGTTCAATACCTATAAAATTTCTTTTTAAACCCATTGCAACAATAGCAGTTGTGCCACTGCCTGAGAATGGGTCTAAAATAGTTTGTGCGGTTGTTGATGAAATAATTCTATCTATTAAAGCAACTGGAAAGGGTGCAGGATGCTCGTTTTTCATCTCTTGGGTAAACTCCCAGACATCACCGAAAGCGTTAGCTTTCGGTGCAAGTTTAAATTTGGGTTTTGGGATTAAATAAATCACTTCGTATGTGGGTAGAAAATATCCGGGATTAAAATTAAAACCTCCTTTTCTACGCCAAATAATTATTTGTCTTACAGACAAATCTCTAATGATGTCCCTTCTATCTTGTATTACACCGTCTTGCACTCTCCATTTGTGGTTGTAAAAAATTGCTCCATCATCTTTGATTAAACGAAACATTTCTTTTAGGCAGTTGTGTTGCCAATCTGCATATTCGTCAGCAGGTATATTGTCACTGTAATGACTGTAACCATTTTGTAGTGGATTACCTGCCCATTT
>JBBQSH010000087.1:0-13631 GCA_038214015.1 Ignavibacteriales bacterium
TTGAAAATGCAGATTCACAATTTCCGTTAGATTTTGTTCTTGAACAGAATTACCCAAATCCATTTAATCCCGGGACAAAAATTTGTTGGCATTCTCCAATTAGTGGTTATCATACTTTAAAGGTTTATGATGTTCTTGGAAATGTGATAGCTACTTTGGTTGATGAATACAAACCAGCGGGAAGGTATGAGGTTGAGTTTAATGTAGGCCAGTCCGCCATTGGCGGATCCAGTCCTGACATTGCAAGCGGAATATATTTTTATCAACTAATTGTGGATAATAAAATTGAGACTAAAAAAATGCTGCTGCTCAAATAAAATCACTTAAGCAGCACCATTGATTTTGTTTGTGTAAATCCA
Organism: Ignavibacteriales bacterium; assembly: GCA_038214015.1. Classification (GTDB taxonomy): domain Bacteria; phylum Bacteroidota; class Ignavibacteria; order Ignavibacteriales; family Ignavibacteriaceae; genus IGN3. Next base: position 360 of record JBBQSH010000087.1, read on the forward strand.
TTTGCAGTAAGTGCGTAAAAATAAACTCCGCTTGATAGATTATATTTGCTTGCTTCAACATTTACTTTATGATTTCCTGCATCTCTTAAATCATTTAATAGCGATACAACTTCTTTTCCTGTAATATCAAAAATCTTTAACGAAACAACTGAATTGACAGGTAATTTAAATTCAATAATCGTGGCAGGATTAAATGGATTTGGGTAGTTCTGATTTAATTTAAATTCTGAAGGAAAAGAAGAATCACTTTCATTTTCAACTCCAACTGGTAAAATTTCAATCGGTACACTCCACATTTGAAAAATACCTGTTCTGTTATCCATCCAAACAGGAAAGAGTTTATTTCCGACAGAGGTGATATCAATATTGTCGCCCATATATCCTTGTCCTAATCCACCAATAGCAATAGGCATAAAATTCTGATCACTGATTTCATATTCAATCCAGGTACTTCCTGCATCCATCGATCTTGCAAGAAAAACACCAGAAGAATCACTTGTCGTATTTCTATCATCGTAAAAAATAATATTCACTCCGCCAAACTGATCAACGGTGATTCCGGGAAAGAATTGATACCTGCCATTGCTCAACGCATCCTGATTAACTCTTATTCCATTGGACCAGCTTACCCCTCCATCGGTAGATTTTCTTAAAACAATATCCGGTTCACTTCCGGCAGGTGAAAGATTTTTTTGTGAAGTAACGATATAAATATTTCCTCTAGTAGACGTATTGGAAAGATCAACTGCAATTCTTGGTAGTCCATTTACTCTGATGCTCTGTTTTTCAGATATGATACCTACAATTCCATTCATTGCAAAAGCATTTTCATTTATGTTCCAGTTAGATCCACCATTAGTTGATGAAGCAAATCCAACATTGGCTTCAGTAAATGGTGAAACACTGGTTATCCCTGCCCAGCAAATATAAACTTCATTATTATGCCCTAGAGCAATCTCACCACCAGCTCTTCTTAAGTTTATATTACTTAGCGAAGCCGGAGCAGACCAGTTTTGAGCCCCATCGTTCGAATAAGAAAAACCAATTGAATAAGGCGGAAAAAGTTTTGCCCAACAAGAATATGTCCTTCCATAGTAACTGCTATTCGGATCGATATCAGTTGCAGTTGTAGCTCGTTCGATATCATCGGTAGAAATAGTTCTTTGATTTGACCACGTAAGTCCATTATCATTAGAGTAGTGTGAATAGATACCCTGAAATGAAGTTGTACCTTTTCGTGTTAAAATAAAAGTACCATTCTTATCAATAGCTATAGAAGGGTCACCGCCATGAAAGAAGATATTAGCTCCCTTGCAGGTATCGCTGCCAAACCAGCTTTGTCCTGCATCCGTGGATACATAAACACCCTCACTAACAAAAAATGTTGGCTGAAACTGAATAGTATTTGCAGAACCAAATAAAATATTTGGATTGGTCGGATGCTTGGTAATAAAAACTTCGGTTTGTGAAGTGTTACCGGGAAAAATTCTAAAATTATCTCCAATAATTAAGCCGCCTCCCTGTGGAAGGGAGACGGTGTTAATAATTAAGACGCAAAAAAATAAATTGAAAATATTTTTGATCATAATGGCTTTCTATAACTAAAACACATAATTAAGTTTTAATGTAGCAAAAAAAGATTGTGGTTCTCCAACTTCGTAGAATCTTCCATTAGCTGAATTGATATTTATAAATCCAACATAGTTTAAATCAAAAATATTATTTACACCGCCGGAAAGTAGTACATTAAAGTTTCCCCAAAACATTTCCATACCAACAGTTGAATTCAGAATGTGATATCCATCTGTTTTATCTGAGTTAGCATCATTAACATACATCCCGCTAATATTTTGATATGATCCTTTTATAAAAGCGGTAATGTTTGAAATGATACGATACTGATACTGTAATGCGAAAACAAAATTATGCTCCGGCACACTTGGAACCACATTCCCACTGTAATCTTGCGACGACTCAGTAATTTGACCTGTTGAATCTAAGTCAATTGATATTGCGGCGTACTCGTCGTATGCAAAATCTGAATAAGTATATGATAGTGTTGCTTTCAATCCTTCATATAACTCACTGGAGATACCAGCCTCAAAACCCATTCTGTTTGTTTTAGCCGAATTTCTAAAATAAACATCGCCATAAACTTCAAAAGGAACAATTTCACTTTCAACTATTGTATTGAAAAAGGTAAACTCAAAAAGGTTATTCATAAAAAAATTACTTTCAGCATTTAATAAATTTCCTTTTATACCTAATTCAAAATTAGTGGAGCTCTGTGCATCTAAATCCGGATTTAAAAGATAAGCTGGTCTATCAGATCGTGGATAATCATCCAATTCATTTCCAGCCGGTGAATCAAAACTAAATCCGTAGGATGTGTAAATCGCGATAGATGGAGTTAATTTATAATTTAAAGCAAACTTAGGAGTAAACGCTTCAAATCTTCTATTATCATTTCTTGAAGCATTCAATCTGTCAACTTGATCAAAGTAAACATTATCATACCTTCCACTAATTAGGAAGTACAATTGTTTATTGTAGAGTTCAAAATTGTTTAGTACATAAAATCCTGAGTTTCCAACTGTTTCATCAATTTGAGTTAGCAGATTATCTCCCTTTAATCCATTGATGTTATTGTATTCAGAAATTGGTCCAGCTTGATAAAATATATCAACACCAATTGTAAAGATGTTATCACTATCGAAAATCTCACTTTTATTTGTGTACTTTAACGACCCACCAACTCCGTAACGATCAAATATTCGATAAGTTCTGGCGGTTCTTTCGAAGTACTTGATTGTTCCGTAGCCGGTTACTTCAATTTCGTTACTAAGGTTTTTACCAAACTTGGAATTAAATCTAACAGCAACTCTTCCTTTTTTAGATATCCTTTTGCTGTCTCTTTCCACTTCCTGTTCAGCAGATTGATAAGGATTTTCCTCAAATTCAGCTTTGTTTAGTGAACCTGGTAGTCTTATCAATCCGGTAGCAAAGTAACCAAGAAATTGAAGATTAGTGTTATCGCCGGGAGTTGATTCCAAAACTGTATTTAGAATGTGCCAGTAGTCTTCACTATGCGGTCGATAGCCAGCATAATTATGATATGTGTAGGTATTTAGGAAACCATAGTTTTCATTTCTAACACCAACTTTTAATCCATTTCTCCTAAGTTCAAAAGATCCAACCTCATTAAATTGTGTTACAAATGATTTTGAGAAATTAACATCGTTTATAAAATTTATTACGCCGCCCGGTGCATTTGTATAAAGTGATGATGAATTTCCCTTAACGATTTCAATACTTCCGATAGAATTGAAATCAATTGCTTCAATCCTGGTTTGTCCATCAGGTTCTGATTCAGGAATTCCATCAAGAAGAATTCTAACTCCACGTATACCAGTATTGGAACGACTGCCAAATCCACGAATAGAAATTCGAACATCATGATTTCCATACCGTGATTGCATAAATACACCCGGTACAGTGTTCAGAACTTCATTAATAAATGAACTTTTATCATACTTATATTGTGTTGAATTAATTCTGACAACAGAGTAGGGGATATCAATTATTTTTTGATTAGTCCTTGTACCTGTTACAATAACATCGTCAGTTTGATACTTTATCGAATCAATCTGATCAATCGGAATTAAATATAATACTGAGTCCTTTTTTTGCGCGATAATATTTGAACACAAAAGTGTAGTAAAAAAAGACATCAGTATAATCCTCTTAAAAAGATTCATACTGTAACCTTTATAAATTGTGTAATGCTCAGAGTAGACTTAAAAAAAATTCTCTGAGTTTTTATAATAATTAGTCACACAATATTTCGTGGAGGTGGAGTGGGAACATCAGAAATGTAATTATGAAATACTGCTTCATTTTTATTAAGCAGCAAGTTTGATGTGTTAATATCTTGTAAATCTATGAAATAACTTTTTATCTGTTCGTAATAAAGACCAACTAATAAAACTCTTTGTACAGTACTTTGAGATTTATCTTTTTTATTATCTGTTTGCTGAAGTGAAAAGAGTTCTTCAAGAATATTTTCTTTGAGATCGTAATAAACGGTATAATAAACACTATCACCGTTTACTACTTTATCTTCAATATCATACATCTTACCATTAAACCGAAACTCCTTACCGGGTTTCTTCCATATAAAGTCGTGTTTATTATTTTCAAGATCAGAAATCTTAAATGCAAGTATGGATAAATCTTCCGGTTTTATTTTTTTTTCTTTTATTGATTTATGAACAAAGTGTTTAATTAAAAGGCTGGATGGAAAGTATAGAAAAAAATATCCGAAGGAATTATAGAGGAATAATACCAGAATTAAAAATGCAACTAGGTTTGTTCTCTTCTTAGTTAATAACATATTGAAGAAACTTAATCAATCATTATTCGTTAGTTAAAAGTAAAAATAAATCATCCCAATTAAAATAATTGAGGCGATTTTAATTCAGCTACATCATAGTAAAATGAAAGTGTTTAATAGGAAATACAACTTTCAATTATTCAAACATATATTTCATTAAAACTTTATCTCTTCCATAAATATCATCCCGATAATTTAATGTACCATTTTCATCAACCCAAACTGTATAGTAATCTATAAACAATGGAATCTTGTTATCAAACCTAACTTCTGTAGTTACACCATAACTAAAATTTTTTCTCAATTCGTTTCGCTTGCTGTTAAACTCTGCAACTATATTTTGATCATCAACCTTCTGTCCAATTTCAATTTTTATATAATCAGTTGTCCAGCGCGAGTTATTTGTAAGCAGATATTCGGCAAATTGTAAAGGCTTTTCCACACGCACGCAACCGTGACTAACTGCTCTGTTAATATATTTAAAGGGTGCTCTTGTTGGAGTATCATGTAAATAAACACCAAAAGGATTAGTGAACATAAATTTTATTTTACCTAATGCATTTCCTAATCCGGGGTCCTGGATAACTGTGTATTGTTTTGATGAGGATAGATCTCCCGCAGTCAATCCGTCAAGGCTGACACGTTGACCAGATTTATAAACTTTAAAATTTCTTTTTTTCAGATATGAGGAATCTTTTCTTAGTCCGCTTACAATTTCTTCTTGAATAATACTTTTAGGAACAGACCAGGTTGGGTTAAGAACCATATAAGAAATTTTTCCATAAAGATTCGGTGTTTCCCATTTGCCTTTTCTACCGGCACAAATTGTAATATTAAATTTTTCTATTCCATTTTCTACTGCATAAAGTTTGAAATCAGGTATGTTAACTAAAATATATCTAGCGGTATCAGAATAATCTAACCATCTGAATCTTTCTAAAGTTAATTTAATTTTATCTACATATTCTTTAGGAGTAATATTTAATCTTTCAACAGTGCTTTTATCTATAATTCCATCACCATTAAATCCGTTAACTTTTTGAAAATATTTAATTGGTTCTGCAAGCAAAGAATCGTATAAAGTAAAATCTTTTATTTTAACTTTATTTGTATCTAAGAAGCCAAAGGTGATAAGCCTATTGGCAACAAGATTTAGGTGATCAAAACTATGACCAACCTCTATTTTTTTATTTGGAATCGGAATTGTTATCCATTCGATATTTTTTAATGATTCAAACCGTTTTAGTGCTGATTGTAATTTCTTGTATTTATCACTCTTGGGTTGGATGCTGTAAAGATATTTAATAAAATCATTTTGATTGAACGGTTCAAATAATTGTCTATTTAAAGAATCTTTTAATGGTATAAAATAAGAATCAGGATAAATCTCTCTTGGATTTACAACCCCGTGACGCATATGCGAAGAATATTTTATGATTGCATTTGCAATCAGTAACTCTGCATTAGCTAAATTGAAGTATCTTTTATTGTCATCTAAGTTTGGCTTTAATAATTCATTAAATTCACTTTTAATTAATGAATAATGGTATGTCTCCGGGTTTAATCCATGTTGATAAGCATTTCCTAAAATATCAAGCAGTGAGTCAACAAAACTTTTTGATTCGAAACTTTTTAAGAATGTTGGTTTAAAATTTTGAGTAGTATAATAATATTTTATAGTATCTAAATCTTTCCCACGAGTTTTAAATAAAATACTTAGTGTATCAGAAATAATGATATTTTTTCTTAAAACATTTTCATATTCAGCGGGATTGAATTTGTATTTCTCATTCAAACCTGGTTCAACATTTTCTGTTTTGTTATCACAGCCAAAAAATGAAATTAGAGATATTGTAGAAAAAAGAATTATATATTTTTTAACCATAATTATACTTTTAACCCTTAGGAAGAATCATTTAATTTTATTGGAGCTAATGTGTTTTCTGTTTTCGGATTATGTTTTTATTGGTGTCAAAATTAGTAAAACTAATTATCAAATCCTTTATCATTGCATTAGATTTTGACTGTTTTATAGATCAATTTAAAGAGTTCTACTATATTTAGCTTTAAAAAATTTAAAATAAAAAACCTCTCAATAATGAGAGGTTCACTAACCAATGAAGGACACTTCCCAATTTGACTTTCATTGTTTTAAATTAATATTGCTGAACCGTTTCCGAGGTAATAATTTTGATCGCCTTTTAGTTCAAAACTTTTAATTGCTTCATTAACAGAATCATAAAGATTAAAAACATTCAATGTGCCTGCTTTATCCATTAATGTTTTAACAATTTCATGCGGCTTTACTAACCTAACATCACCACCAATTTTTGCACTAGATTTTAGTGCTAACACGAGCACACCGAGAAATGTTGAATCAATGAATTCACATTGACGTATATCTACAATGATTTTTTTTTGATTACTCTTAATCAATTCATCGAGGTTCTTTTTAAGTTGACTTGCTTCCTTGTAAGTTGCACGACTTAGATGTACAATTTCAATTGCTAAATCATTTACAAGAAGCGTTTCAAAATCTTTTATTATTGCCCTCATAATCTATCCTCTCTCTCTACTAAGCATAGTTTTATTCCCCTATTATTGAAATAGTTTAAGTACGCATCGTGCCAAAAAGGACAATATTTGTTCCATAGTTTTTAGCCCTTTTATTATTATTTTATGCAAGAAAGTAAAATTATTTGCCTCATTTTGATATTTAATAACTCAGATTTATTTCATTTTGAAACTAATTAATTGAATCATACTTGTTGAAGAATGCGTTGAAAAATCACTTTAAAGACTTAGAAAAAGAGGTTTCAAATCCTGCAAAAAACCACTATGAAAATTTTCCTGTTGCATCTTTCCTAATTCCAAAAAATTATAGAATTGATGTTTTAATAATCTATTGGTTTGCAAGAACTGCGGATGATCTTGCTGATGAAGGAAATGTAATCCCAGAAAAAAGGTTGGATGAACTAAATAATTTCGAAAATGAATTTCAAAAATCGTTAAAAGGTAAATCAGAAAATTTTTATTTCAATCAACTTTCTAAAACTATCAGAGATAAAAAATTGACCGTGAGATATTTTTTTGATTTGCTCTCTGCATTTAAGCAAGACGTAGTTAAAAAAGATTATGAAAATTATGATGAAGTTTTAGACTATTGTAAAAGATCTGCTAATCCTGTTGGTAGAATTTTACTTGAGCTATTTAATATTACTGATGAAGAAGCGTTGTTATGTTCAGATAAGATTTGCACTGCATTGCAGCTTACAAATTTTTATCAGGATACTATAATTGATATTGAAAATGATCGGAATTATTATCCCCAAGATGAAATGAAAATATTTAATGTTACTAAAAAAATGTTTGAGTTAAAGGAAAATAATCCTAATATTAAAGCGTTAGTAAAACATAATATTGAAAGGGCTCAGTCTCTATTTGATGAAGGGAAAAATCTGCTAAAATATTTGAAGGGTAGATTTAAGATTGAGATTAAATGGACACTTGCCGGTGGCGAAAAAATTTTGGATAAAATTAGAAAAAATGAATATGATGTTTTTACAAAACGACCGAAGTTAGATAAAATGGATTTTATATCATTGTTTATTAAAAGTATTTTTTAAATGCCTGAGTCAGCAAAAGAAATATCAAAAAAAAGTAAAAGTAGTTTTTACTACGCCTTTAATCTTCTGCCGGAAGATAAACGTGATGCAATGAATACTGTGTATGCATTTTGCCGTAAGACAGACGATATAGTTGATGAAAATTCTGATTCAACAGATTTGAAGTATGAAAAACTTAGAAAATGGCGAATCGAATTTGAAAAAAGTTTTTCAGGTCATTCTGAATTTGCATTGTTAAATAAGCTCGGTAAAACAATATCAAACTTCAATATTCCACTTGATCCATTCTTTGAATTGATTAAAGGAATGGAAATGGATTTGCAGAAAGACCGCTACAAATCGTTTGAAGATCTGCAGCTTTACTGTTACCGTGTTGCCTCAACTGTTGGATTGATGTGTATAGAAATTTTTGGATATAAGCATCCATCAACAAAGCAGTTTGCTGTTGATCTTGGAATAGCTTTGCAGATGACAAATATTTTACGCGATATTGGTAAAGATGCCAAAAATGGAAGGATATATTTGCCTCAGGAAGATCTAATTAAATTTAATTATTCCGAAGCAGAGATTATGTCACTTATTTACAATGATAATTTTAGAGATTTGATGGTTTATGAATCGAGCAGAGCCAAACAGTTCTTCAATTCGGCAACTGCTAATCTTGATTTGGATGATAAGAAAACCATGTTTGCCGCACGGGCAATGCAGCACATCTATTATAAGATGTTAGAAAATATTATCGCCGCAGATTACGATGTTTTTAATAATGATATAAAAGTCTCAAAGTTTGAAAAAGTGGGAATAGCTTTGGGAGTTTGGGCAAAGTATAATTTAGTTTATTAATGAAACGGTGCTTAATTATCGGTGGTGGTTTAGCAGGCTTAACTGCCGCATCAAGACTATCCTCAAAAAATTTTAGTGTAACTCTAATCGAATCTTCTCCAAAATTAGGAGGAAGAACTTATTCATTTAAAGACACAGAAACCGATACTGAAATAGATAACGGGCAGCATATTATGATGGGCTGCTACAAAGAAACTCTTTCATTTCTAAAATTAATCGGTGCAGAAAATAATTTTGATTATCAGAAAAATCTTTTTTTAAAATTTATTGATAGAAATAAAAATCAATTTCAACTTAATGCTGCAGCAGCTTTCTATCCCTTCAATCTTTTGTTAGCCATAGTAAATTATGATGTTCTGAATTTCAGTGATAAAATTTCTTTTATAATATTCTTGTTAAAACTTCCATTACTTAGTAAAAACTCACTAAGAAAAATTACCGTAAAAGAATGGCTTGAAAATGAAAACCAGAACCCAAACATCATCAAAAGCTTTTGGGAAATACTTTGTGTTGGAGTCTTGAATACTAATTTAGAAAAAGCTTCGGCTTTAGTTTTTTATGATGTACTAATACAGATTTTCTTTAAAGGTAACTTTGCATCTACTATTATTCTTCCAAAGTATGGATTAAGTGAAAGTATAATCAATCCTGCATCAGCCTTTGTAAAAAAAAATGGCGGAACAATCATTCCATCAGAATCTGTAAAAGAAATTATCGTAAAAAATGAAAAAGTTGTTTCGATAAAATCAGATAAAAACATCTTTAACAATTTTGATTATGTTATTTCTGCTATTCCACTTTATGCTTTAGATAAGATTATCTCTAAAAAAAATCTTGATATTGAGCTTGAACTCGAATACTCAACGATTCTTAATATTCATATCTGGTTAAAGGAAAATAAGTTACAAGAGAAATTTTATGGTTTGTTAGATTCTCATTTACATTGGATATTCGTAAAAGGAAAACATATTAATATTGTTATTAGCGATGCGAATTATCTTATCGATAAAACCAAAGAAGAGATTATTAAACTTGTTATTGATGAACTTGTGCAATACACTACTATAAAAGATGAAGACATTCAACAATATAAAATCATAAAAGAAAAGCGTGCTACATTTGTTCCAAGCATTAGTACACTGGATAAAAGACCAAATAGTAAAACAACAATCAAAAATTTATTCTTAGCAGGAGATTGGACCAACACCGGTTTACCTTCTACAATTGAAAGCGCAGTTAAAAGCGGGCGAAAGTCAGCTGAACTTGTACTTAATGAAATTTTGTAATAATAATTTCAGGAAAATCATGAATCAAAAAGCAAAATATTACATTCAAAAGCTTCAACTTGAAAAGCATCCCGAAGGCGGATATTTTAGAGAAATATATCGATCCGGTGAAATGATTTCAATTGATGCTTCCAAAAAGAATCTAAAGCGAAATGTTTCAACCTCAATTTATTTTTTACTTGAAGGCTCTCAGATTTCAAAATTCCACAGATTAAAATCAGATGAACTCTGGCATTTTTATGATGGCAGTTCTGTTAAAGTTTATGTGATTGATGAAATGGGAAAACTGGCAGAAATTATTCTTGGTAAAAAAATTGAAGAAGGAGAAGTGTTTCAAACTGTTATCAATAAAAACAATTGGTTTGCTGCAGAAGTAATTAATAAAAGATCCTTTGCATTAATTGGCTGCACGGTATCCCCGGGGTTTGATTTCTCAGACTTTGAGTTAGCAAATAGGGAATATCTTTTAGAAACTTTTCCAAAACACAAAAGCATTATTTCAAAATTTGCAAAACCATAAGAGAGCACTTAAATAGTTGCGAAAAAAAAATACCTTCTATTATGTTAGGTAATTGAATACTTTTGAATCACAAAATTAAGTAGTGTTTCTTTATTGAAATTATAACTGTTTTTATCTAATTTTTCGCCGTCAAATAAATATTATAGGAGCCTTATAGAATATACTCTACGGTTTATTTTGTTTCACATTACTAGGAACGCTGCATCAAACGCAAAATAAAAAACATCATTATTGAAACTGCAAAATTGATTGTTGTTTCATTAGTGATATTTTACGCAGGTATAAATCTCGGGTTTGGCTCCGGCTATAAATCTCAGGTAAATGAAGCCATGCTTCAGGCTGCTTGTTATGATTTAATTTCCGATTTACGAAATTTAAATTATAATAATCAGTATGACTCTGGCTTAAACCAACCTGCCTCAGAGAATCAAAAACCTGAGGAACTATCAATTACTGATTATTCATTCTCACCTGATTCACCATTTGTCGCAATTGATGATTCTATTCTTTCCCTGATAGATTCTACTGATCTGAGTAATCTTCTAGATTCCACAAAAGTGATAGGCATTGATTCGATAAAAACTAAAGTTAAAGTAAATCAGGATTCGTTAAGATTAGTGCAAATGGCTTTAGATTCAACTGCAAGATTAGAGTACTTTAGATATCAACGGGAAGATGTTCCTTTCACTTCATTACAGCAAAAGAAAAAATCTAAGTTTTTTGTTGAACCTTCTCCCACATATAAATCAAGATCAATTACTATAGATTCCACAGGCAAGTTTGTTGAGATAAAAGATATGCTCGCAGGTAAACCAAATAAGATAATTCTTAGAATGCCGATTGAAGAATATATCGCAACAAGATTAGAAGTGGAGGAAAGAAAAAAATGGGAAGCACTTGGCTATTCTTATCAGATAAAGGACTCTAAACTTGGGTTAGGGGATTTTATGAAGAGTTTTACTGATTTTGAGATACCGTTGCCAAGCGTTGGAGTACTTAGCATTTTTGGAACACCAAAAATTAGTTTAAAGATTGGTGGATCAGTGCAGATTCATGGCGCGTGGAGAAGTGAAACCACAGAGGGTGTAACTGCTTCAAGATTAGGTAATACTAAAAACGAACCAGACTTTAAGCAGCAGGTGCAAATAAATGTTAATGGTACAATAGGCGATAAACTTAACATTGTTGCAGATTGGAATACGGAGAGAACTTTTGAATATGAAAATCAGCTTAAGATAAAATACACCGGATATGATGATGAAATAATTCAAAGCATAGAAGCAGGAAACGTATCGCTTCAAACATCACCACTTGTTGGTGGCAGCGAAGCTCTTTTTGGAATCAAAGCTCAAATGAAGATGGGTCCGTTTTCATTAACCACCATTGCCAGCCAGAAAAAAGGAGAGACAAAAGAAGTTCAGGTCTCAGGTGGTACATTAGAAATTCCATTTCAAAAAAGAGCTTATGAGTATTCTACAAATCACTATTTTATTGATACTGTTTATGCCTCTAAAACCGGTAAGGTGTTTTATGATTATTATGGAAATCCAACACCACAGGTTAAAAGCAGTTTACTTGTAACGGATATCCAAGTTTGGAAATCACTTAACCAGATTACTACAGACAAATCCAAAGAGCGTGATGCAAACGTCTATATAAATTTACCCCCTGTTGCAGTTGGACAACCCTATGATGAAACTCTACGGCAAACTCTTAGCACAGAGCCTGGTTTAACAGATGCTGGAAGGTTTCAATTGTTAGACCCGAATACTGATTATATTCTTCATCCTGAAACGGGTTACATTACATTTAAAACAGCTATAAATGAACAGGATATTATTGCGGTTGCCTTTAGGCAGGAACGGGGTTTAGGCAGTACGGCTGATGATTTTATTTATGGAGAATTCTTAGATCCGACTAGCACTGATTCTACAAGGTTAATATTAAAAATGATCAAACCAAGAAATTTACAGCCCAGGTTTGAAGTAGCCTGGAGCTTAATGTTAAAGAATATTTATGCATTGGGTCCCAGAAATGTTAAACCGGAAGGATTTGAATTTGATATACAAAGAGAAATTGAAGGACAGGAACCCGTAAGCGGAGTTGGAACGATAAGATTCTTGAATGCTTTTGGGCTTGATCTATTAAATGCTAGCTCTCAGCCTCCAGCAGATAATATTTTTGATTATAGACCAGGAATTACTATTCTGCCAGAAACAGGTGAAGTAATTTTTCCTAATCTTGAACCGTTTAGTGATGACTTGCCACCAAGTTTAGCAGCTGACTATGAAACATATAATTTTGATGAAGTTTACGATACTACAAAAACTTATGCTGCCAATAAGAAAACAAAGGATAAATGGATTCTGGTCGGTAAAAGTAAAGGCACATCTTCCTCGTTTTACCAACTTGGTTTTAATGTTGTTGAAAATTCTGTAAAAGTATTATTGAATGGCAGGGAATTGAGTGCTGGAAGTGATTATGTGGTTGATTATAATGTTGGGCAGTTAACAATTAGAAATGATGCGGCACTTGTACCTGGTGCGGATCTTAGAATAACCTACGAGCAAAATGATCTTTTTCAACTTGCATCTAAAACGTTAC
>JBBQSH010000088.1:0-13235 GCA_038214015.1 Ignavibacteriales bacterium
ATGAACATTGTTGCACGAACTGATCTTGATAATTCTTACTACGATTTTTATCTCTCAAAAGAATTTAAAGATGAATATTTTAAGACAAAGGAATTGTCCGCAAAATATCCAAATGTAGAATTAACTTTTTATGATTTTGAATCGCCTGCAAGTTTTAAGAAGTGCAGATTTATGTGGAATTATTTTTATATCACGTGGGATGGATTTGTTCCGCCTTGCTGTGCTAAACCTTTTCCAAAAGAAAAACATTTTGGAAACGTATTTGAGCTACCGTTGATTGATATTCTAAACACAAAGGATTATCAAGAGTTTAGGCAAGATTGGTTTGATGAAAAGAATCCTGAGTTCTGTGATAAATGTTTTAATATGAATTTACCCCAACTAACAAAAGAGTAAATAAAATGGCAGAAGAAATCATTTATCGATATGGAGGCGCAAAGGCATTAGTTAAACTTCACGAAATACATATCCAATCTTTTTATGAAACGTGGAAAGAAGCCAAGCTAGTTGGAGTTAAATTGCCTAATACGGATGATCCATACTACAAATCATTAGATACTTTGCTTTATCACGTTCTTCGTTCTGCACGAGGTTATATGATCTGGATGTGCGATAAACTTAATCTACCTGATCCTATGATAAATGAAACTCCTTCTGCTGAAATAATAGAAGAAAAAGCTGAAGAACAACTTGTACATTTATTCGAACGATGGAGACTTCCTCTTGCGAATATAGAACCTGAACTTTTTGAGGATAAAGTTTATAAATCAAACTGGGGAGTAGAATATTGTATTGATGCAATGCTGGAACACGCGGTAATGCATCCAATCAGGCATGAGTTTCAGTTAAAAAACTTAGTTAGATAACAACAGACTTAAATTGATTGATCAGAATCATTGTTTGATTTATAGATTTATAATTTTATATTTTATTACGACAAACGATTTGAATAAATAAAATAAAGTTGAAAGGTCCTTTATGAGTAACAAAGATATTCTTGAACTAGCAATGAAATTAAAACCCGAAGATAGATTTTTAATTATTGAAGGATTAATTAAAAGTTTAGATGAACCGGATAAAAAAATTGATGAAATTTGGGCTGAAGAAGCAGAAAAGAGATTGAAAGCTTATCGTGCCGGTAAACTTGAGGGAATTCCAATGGAGGAAATATTTAAAGCTGACTAATGAAAGTTGTTTTTACAAAATTTGCTCAACAAGAACTTAATGATGCTATTACTTATTATGAACTCGAATATGCAGGACTTGGTTTAAAATTTAAGGAAGAAACAAAACTTACAATCATCCGAATAAGTGAAAATCCTAAAGCATGATCAGTTGAGCGCGGCGACATTCGCAAAGCGCTTCTTCATAGATTTCCATATAAAATTCTTTACTCTTTAGAGAAAGATCACATTCTAATTTTAGCAATTGCCCACCAACATAGAAAGCCTTATTACTGGACTAAATAATTTTATTGCGGTGCATCTGCAGTGTATTTTAATTTTACTGTTTCTGCAGTTTCAATATCATTAACCCCAGAAATTCTTTGTGCTAAAGATTTTCCATCAAGCTGATGAAATTCTAAAACTTCAAGCGGAGTTCCGCATTCGGGATATTCTTTTAATCCAAAGTTTGTAAATTCTTTTTCGGCGATAGAATTTGTCTCAACTAAAGCATTTAAAATTCTGTCACCAAGTCCGCCAACAGCAGAATGATCTTCCAACACAAAAATTCTTTTTTGATCTTTTACGATTTCCTTTAGCCAATCTTTATCAATCTTATTCAACCAGGGCATGTTAACTACTTTAAGTCCGAATCCAATTTTCTTTAAATAATCTGAAGCAACTAAAGCTTCGTGTAACATCACGGGGCCGTAGCCAAAAATAATTGCATCGCTGCCATCGGTTAATTCAGTACCAACGCCAACTTTAAATCTATAATCTTTAGGAAGTTCAATTTTTTCAGGTGAAGGACCAATCACTAATCTTAACATACAATTTTCTTCAGCCTGATTAACACAATATTCAGTTGCCCATTTTGTTTCTTCAGCATTGCAAGGTTGGATAATCGTAATATTTGGAAGTGCACCAAACAATGAAATATCTCTAACACTCTGATGCGATTTTCCTGGTCCTGCAGGAATCATTCCTGAAAAATGACAGGTGTAAATTATTTTAGTTTTTTCACCAGCGTTGTTATAGATCTGTTCATTAGCTCGAGCAGCAAGAAAACTTGCAAAAGTATTTACAACAGGAATCAACCCCATTCTTGCTAATCCACCGGCCATAGAAACCATATCCTGCTCTGCAATACCATTTTCAATAAATCTATCTGGATAAGTTTTTTCAAAATTGCGGAGTTTACAATCAGCAGAAAGGTCCCCATCAAGCACAACTAATTTTTTATTTGTCTTTGCGATCTCAACAAGCGCATCACCATACGCTTCTGTAACAAATTCTTTATCGAGTTTTGTTATGGCTTTTCCTTCAGATGTATTAATAGGAATTTCTATTTTCACTCCGACTTTTTCAGCCAAAGAATAAATTGTTTCAGAAAGTTCTGATAAACCTTTCATATAACTTTCATCATCAGGAGCACCGGAGTGCCATTTGTAAAGTGTCTTTCCCTGGAATGTTTCGGTAAGAGGTCTTTCCATAAACGAAACTCCCCTGCCCTTAATAGTATCCGCAATAATCATTTTTGGTTTATCTGTAACTTTTTTCAGGTCATCAAAAGTTTTTTTCAAAACATTGTAATCGTGTCCGTTTATCCTAACAACATGCCAGCCAAACGCTTCAACTTTTTTTACAACATCTTCAATATTGTTTACATCAGCAACAAGCATATCCGTCTGATATTTATTGTGATCCATAATAACGGTTATGTTATTTACTTTTTGGTGAGCCGTTGTTTGCAATGATTCATAAATTTGTCCTTCCTGGAATTCTCCGTCGCCAGTTAGCACATAAACGTGTCCATTATTTTTAAGATAAGTTTTTGCCCAGGCAAATCCTTTGCCTTTAGAAATTCCCATTCCAAGCGAACCTGTGCTTGCTTCAATTCCATTTTGTCTAACTTCAGGATGACCATCAAGCCCGTTTAATCTTCTTAACATTAATAATTTTTCTTCAGGAATAATTCCAAGTGCATAGAATAATGAGTACAATCCTGGAACATCATGACCTTTTGAAGAAAAATAAATATCACGATCAGGTGAATCAAAGCCTACCTCAAATACATTCATCTCGTTCAAGTAAAGATATGTAGTAACATCCATAGCGCTTAAACTTGAACCGAGATGACCTGAACCGGCTTTCTTTACAGCCACAAGTGTATTGTATCTGCACATATCTGCAAATAATTCCATTTTGCTTGCCCAATTACCGTTGAATGATTTTACTTTATCAAACTCTGACTTCTTTATAAGATTGTATTGCACTTTAAACTCCATAAATTATCTGGAATAAATTTAAGTTAAGCAGGATGAAAAATATCATTTAGGTGTGAAAAAAAATAATTAAGAAATCATTAAGTGATTAAAAACAAAATTGTATTTAAAATAAAGAACCCGGTAACCGAAGCTACCGGGCTTGTCTTAACAAAAGGTCTGGGGGTTAACCTTCTGCTAACGACATCCGAAAGTTAAATGAGAATTTATAATTAATCAAGATATTTATGGTTCAGAATTAAGATGTTTGTTATAGCTTTTGATAAAATCTTTACATATTGTAATTAATAAATGGAAAAAATAAATAAGATGAAGACAAAAGAAGCAATTATTACAGATTTAAATGATATAAAATCATTTAATCGTTTAGTTTCATTTGCTCTGATTTTAAGCATAATAACAATTTTTTATAACATAGCGGAAGGTCTCATTTCGGTTTTATTTGGAATGAATGATGAAACACTTGCACTCTTTGGTTTTGGATTAGATAGTTTTGTCGAAGTAATCTCCGGCATTGGAATTTTGCATATGATTATCAGAATGAAGAGAAATCCAATTTCAGAAAGAGATGGATTTGAGAGAACTGCTTTAAAAATTACCGGATTCAGTTTCTACCTGCTTTGTGCAGGCCTTATAATTGTTTCGATATTATTATTAGTAAATAATGTGAAACCAGAGACAACAATTGTAGGAATTATAGTCTCATCAATTTCAATTTTAACTATGTACGCACTTTTACATTATAAACTAAAAGTCGGAAGAGCATTAAACTCAGATGCAATAATAGCAGACGCTAACTGTACTAAAACTTGCTTTTATTTATCTTTTATACTTTTAGCATCAAGTTTAAGCTACGAGATTTTTAAGATAGGATATCTCGATATTGCCGGATCACTCGGCATTGCTTACTTTGCATTTAAGGAAGGTAAAGAATCAATTGAAAAATCTAAAAGTGCAAAACTATCCTGTTCCTGCGAAGATGAGTGTCACTAACCTTTTTTTATCAAATCGAACATTTCTTGAACAGCTTGTTTTATCCCAACAAAAACTGCACGGGCAATAATTGAATGTCCTATGCTCACTTCATCAACATCGATTAACTCTCTAAAAATTTTTATGTTTTGATAATCCAAACCATGTCCTGCATTTACACCTAATCCTAATTTCTTTGCATGCTTTACAGCCACTCTGATTTTGTCTAATTCATCAAACTGTTCTTCTTCAGAAAGTGCATTAGCAAAAACTCCGGTGTGGATTTCTATGTAATCACTTTTTATTTCTGCAGCAGCATCAATTTGTCTTATGTCTGGTTCGATGAAAAGTGAAACTTCAATATCATATTTATGAAGTTCTTCGATTGTGTTTTTCATTAAAGTGATATTATCGATAACATTTACTCCACCTTCAGTTGTAAGTTCCTGTCTCTTTTCAGGTACTATTGTCGCAAGCTCAGGACCAACATCACAAGCGATTTTAATTATTTCTTCCGTTGCAGCCATTTCAATATCAAGTTTTGTATTAATAAGCTCGCGAAGTAATCTTACATCTCTTTCATTTATGTGTCTTCTATCTTCACGAAGATGCACAACTATTCCATCAATACCAGCCTGCTCAGCTAATAATGCCGCTGTAATGGGATCAGGTTGTGTTTCACCACGGGCATTTCTTAAAGTTGCTATGTGATCGATATTTAATGACAGTCTCATTTTTAACCTCAAAAAATTTGTTTAATTAAATTTATAATTGATGTGAATCCAATTCCATAATCGTTTGCTCTAAATCTTAGAGCCGATATTACATCTATGGAAAACATTACACCAATATGAGTAAGTACACAATAATAAATCGAACGAGTTCTTAAAGCAAGAATACCTAAAGCTATTCCTCCAAATATTGCTCCGAATGTTTCTAAGAATGGTTTACCGTTGTGCAGAATAACAAATGGAATCATTTGCATTAAAACAGCATAACCACCAAATTTTTTTTCTAATCCAAACAGCATAAATCCGCGCCAGATAAATTCCCAAGCAAACATATAAAGCAGCATCCCAGCTTCATAAATAAACAAAAGATTCCAATCGGATTTTGCACTTGACAAATGAGGGTACTTTTCAGCGAAAGCTGGAGTTGCTGAAACAAACCAAATCAGAATAATCATTACAGAAAGGAAGATTAAAGAAATTTTTAGACCTACTTTAAAATCACCTAACTGCAATCCGTAATCAGAAAGTTTTTCCTTAAATCCAAACTTGATAATTACAATTCCAAGAACGAAGAAGGTAAAAAAATCTCCTACAAACCAGTAAAGATATTCCACTAAATAAGGATCAGAATAGTTTTGAAATTGTTCAAAAAGATTTGCTCGAAAAAATCTTCTGGAGGTAAAATAGAACGAGAACGTTTGAAGTATAGCAACCGATAAAAAAACAGCTACTACTTTTCTATCAAGCTCCTTAATAATTTTAAAAAGCTCTTTAATCTCTGATTTAAGGTTAAAAGAATTCAATCTTCATAAAAGTTTATTTTCAAAACAAAATTAAGCAATTTCCATCACATCCGAAGAAAAAATTCTTGACAAAATTTTAAATCGGGTGTATATTAGCACTCGTTCTTTAAGAGTGCTAATCAAATTCATATAATAATATAAAAGGAGCTAATTATGAGCGAAATCAAATTAAAACCACTTGGTGACAGAGTTGTTGTAAAACCTGCTGCTGCTGAAGAGAAAACAGCTGGTGGGATAATTCTACCTGATACAGTTAAAGAAAAACCAGTAGAAGGTACTATTGTTGCTGCCGGTCCTGGCAAAGTTGCAGATGATGGTAAATTAGTTAAGCTGGAAGTTATGGTTGGGGATAAAGTTCTTTATGGTAAGTACAGCGGAACTGAAGTTACAATCAATGGGGAAGAATATCTCATTATGCGTGAGAGTGATATCTTTGGAATTTTAGGCAAGTAATTTTTAACAGAAAATATAAAGGAAATAAAAATATGGCAAAATTAATTGTATATGATGCAGATGCTCGCACTGGATTGAAAGCCGGAGTGGATAGATTAGCAAATGCAGTTAAGGTTACTTTAGGTCCAAAAGGACGAAATGTAATAATAGAAAAGAAATTTGGAGCACCAACAGTTACCAAAGATGGTGTTACAGTTGCTAAAGAAATCGAACTTGATGACCCGATTGAAAATATGGGTGCTCAGATGGTTCGCGAAGTTGCATCTAAAACCAGTGATGTTGCTGGTGATGGAACAACCACAGCTACGGTTCTTGCTCAAGCTATCTATAGAGAAGGCTTAAAGAATGTTACAGCAGGCGCTAATCCAATGGATTTAAAAAGAGGAATTGATTTAGCAGTTGGTAAAGTTATTGAATACTTAAAATCAATCAGTAGAGATGTTGAAGGAAGAAATGAAATTGCACAGGTTGGTTCTATCTCGGCAAATAATGATAAATCAATTGGTAATTTAATTGCAGATGCGATGGAAAAAGTTGGTAAAGACGGTGTTATTACTGTTGAAGAAAGCAAATCAGCTGAAACAGTACTAGAAGTTGTTGAAGGAATGCAATTCGACCGCGGATATATTTCTCCTTACTTCGTAACCGATACAGAATCTATGGAAACAATATTAGAAGATCCATTTATTCTTATCCACGATAAAAAAATTGCTGCTATGAAAGATCTTTTACCAGTTCTTGAAAAAGTTGCTCAACAAGGTAAGTCAATGTTAATTATCTCTGAAGATCTTGAAGGAGAAGCACTTGCAACATTAGTTGTAAACAAGATTCGCGGCACTCTAAAAGTTGCAGCTGTTAAAGCTCCTGGTTTTGGTGATAGAAGAAAAGCGATGTTAGAAGATATTGCGGTCCTTACAAATGGAACTGTTATATCAGAAGAACAAGGTTATAAATTAGAGAACGCAACTTTAGAATATTTAGGTAAAGCTAAAAAAGTTGTGATTGATAAAGATAACACAACCATAGTTGAAGGTGCTGGAAAAACTGATAACATCAAGAAGAGAATTAACGAAATTAAAGCTCAGATTGATAAATCAACATCCGATTATGACAAAGAAAAATTACAGGAAAGATTGGCAAAACTTTCTGGTGGCGTTGCGGTTCTTAAAATAGGTGCTTCAACTGAAGTTGAATTGAAAGAAAAGAAAGCTAGAGTTGAAGATGCTTTACACGCAACCCGCGCTGCAGTTGAAGAAGGTATTGTTGCCGGTGGTGGAGTTGCTTTAGTTAGAGCTTCTAACGTGCTTGATAAACTTGTAGGTGAAAATCTTGATCAGACAACCGGAATTAAAATTGTGCAGAAAGCTCTTGAAGAACCACTAAAGCAAATTGTTGAAAATGCAGGACTTGAAGGTTCGGTAGTTCTCTGGAAAGTTAAAGAAGGTAAAGATGATTTTGGATTTAATGCGGCAACTGAGAAGTATGAAAATCTTATCAAGGCTGGTGTTATTGATCCTACTAAAGTTACCAGAACGGCTCTTGAAAATGCAGCTTCCGTATCCTCATTATTGATTACAACTGAAGCAGTTGTATTTGAGAAGAAAGAAAAAGATTCTTCAATGCCAGCAATGCCTCCTGGAGGTATGGGTGGTATGGACGGAATGTATTAATGGCATAGCTATCAATTAGTGATAGTATTTCATTCTGTTATTTTTACAAGGCGAGGTTTTTCCTCGCCTTTTTTAATTTAAATCAAATATTTTTTGATGGCAAGGTATTTGAACAATTCAGTAAAAATGATTTTTATCATTCATACTGGTATCAAATAAATGAAATTAAATATGCCGAATGATTTGAAATCTAAAGAATTACTCACAAGGGGAGTAAAATCTTCAGAAATCTTAGCACAAAATTCAAATCAAATAAATTCGAGAAAAGGAAATAAATTCCTAATCCCAAGTAAATTTGAAATACATTCAGTAAAGATGTTCAATCTTGAAGAAAGCCTGCAATCACAAAAACGCACTTATCTTCTGCAGTTTGATCAAATAAGAACAAGTTATATTGCTGCTGAAGTAACTCTTAAAAATCCCAGTTTTAATAAAGACTCTGTTTTAAGAGGATTAACCATTTGGTACCTGGAAGATGAAGAAGTTGGTAGAAATAATTTTAATCTTGAAGTAAAAAAAGATTGGGAAATTGTTGAGTTTATTCAAAGTTGGGGAACACCTATGCCGGGTTTTTGGAAACAAGGTGAAGGAAGAATAGAAGTTCTTCTGGAAAACAATATTGTTCTTAAGCACTTTTTTGGGATAGGAAATTCTGAGATTTTCGATTTTGCCGGTGATGAAGATAATGTTACTGAAATCTCAAATAAACTTATCACACAACAACCAAAAGCGATTGAATACTTTAATAAGACTTTTATTGATAATTCTTCCCTTGCATCCCTATTTGAGGAGTTTGATAATTATGTTGGATTGAAAAATCTTAAACAATCCATGAAAGACTTTATTACTTATCTTGATTTCATCAACGAAAGAAAAAAGAGTGGTGTAGAAACTGAAGAAAGTATATCTGCAAATTGTATATTTCTAGGAAATCCAGGAACGGGAAAAACATCCATAGCAAGATTGCTTGGAAAGTTCTTTAAAGCCATTGGATTACTTGAGAATGGACATGTTATTGAAGTTGATCGTGCTGATCTTGTTGGTGAATATATCGGTGAGACTGCACAAAAAACTGATAGGGTTATCAATCGAGCCTTGGGAGGAATACTTTTTATTGATGAAGCATACTCATTAAAAAAAGATAGTGGTCAGGATTTTGGTCAGGAAGCAATAGATATAATTTTAAAACGAATGGAAGATTATAAAAACAAATTTTTTGTTATTGCTGCCGGATATCCATTATTAATGGAAAAATTTTTAGAATCTAATCCTGGATTAAAATCACGATTTACACATTTTTTTACATTTGATGACTATTCCTCTGAAGAATTAACTCAGATTTATAAAATTTGTGCTGGTAAAGAAAAATATGTTCTCTCAAAAGAAACAGAAACGTTTCTATTGGAAAGTTTGGATAAGAACAACAGCAAGTTGGATGAATCCTTTGGGAATGCAAGATATGTAAGAAATCTTTTCAATCAATCTAAAATCGAATTGAGTAAACGATATCAAATGTTAGAAGAAAGTGCAAAGGATTTTTCCGCATTAAATTTACTATGTAAAGAAGATATCCGGATAGCTTTTTCAATAATTGAAAACAGAAGTGATTCAAATGTTCACGTGAAAAAAGTTGATAAGTATTTAAATGAAATCAATAATCTTGTGGGATTAGAAGATGTTAAAATAAATTTTAATAAGATTATAGCTTCAATTAAAGTTGAAAGACTTAAAAAAGAAAGATCAATTACTTCAATACATAAAAATTTGAATTCAATTTTTATAGCAGAACAAGGATCGGGAACCTCTACTGTAGCAAGATTGTATGCTAAAAGTTTAAAGGAATTAGGTAGAATTGATTCCGGACAGTTATTTGAAATTGATAGTTCGACTTTTTATGGATTGAGCAAGATAGATTCCTATTTAACAATTGATGAAATATTCAAAAATATTTCTGGCAATGTTATTCTTGTTAACGATGTTTCTGCCGCACTTCAATGTTCTAATGATTTTAGTGATTCGTTGTTACAATACTTCTTAAAGAAACTTTATATAATGAATGACAATGTTATAGCAATATTATCCGGAACTGCCTCCGAAATTGAGTCTTTGATCAATAACTTTCCGGTTTTAGAAAATCAATTTCCAAATATTTTTAATTTTGAATTTTACTCAACAAGACAATTATTAGAGATTGCCTTAAATATTTGTCAGAAAAATAATTATCAACTTGATGAAGGCGCCTGGCAGCAAATGCTGGAAGTAATAATTGAGTTAAAAAAAGAAACCCGTAGAAATTTTTATAACTCGAGAACTATAAAAGAACTAATCAATAAAGCAATTTCATACCAGGAAGATAGGATCCTTGCGATTAGAGATATCAATGACGGTGATCTTATGATGATAACCTATGAAGATTTAACTGCGCTTCGATCTGCAGGCATTTAATATATAATCTTCTCCTGCATATATTTCTTATATTCTTATTTTATTATTATCGATGAATTATAATGCTTGAAATAAAAAACGTAACAAAAAAATTTGGGTCCTTTACCGCTGTAAATAATTTAAATCTTCATGTTAAAAACGGAGATTTTTTTGGATTTCTTGGACAGAATGGAGCCGGTAAAACAACCACAATAAAAATGATTTCCGGTTTATACAACCCGACTTCCGGAAGCATTCTTATTGATGGATTTGACATCTATAAAGAGCCTATAAAAGCAAAATCTTTAATCGGATACATCCCTGATCAGCCATTTATATACGAAAAATTAACGGGTCGTGAATTTCTTTTTTTCAGCGGTGGATTATATTCCATAGAAAAGAATAAATTGAAAAAGAAAATTGACGAGATAATTGAAAAATTAGAAATTGGTGATTGGGTTGATAAACGAACTGAGGAATACTCACAGGGTATGAAGCAACGAATAACCATTGCATCTTCCCTACTTCACGATCCCAAATTGTTAGTTGTAGATGAGCCGATGGTTGGGTTAGATCCACAAAGTGCTCTGATAGTTAAAAATATTCTTAAAGAAAAAGCTAATAATGGTGCGGCTGTTTTTATGTCTACACACAGTTTAAATGTTGCCGAAGAAATTTGTACAAGAATAGGAATTATCAAAGACGGTAACATGATATTTTCTGACACAACAGAAGTGCTCGAAACAATCAAAGGATCTGACCATCATAATTTAGAATCACTTTTCATCCATCTTACAAAATAATGAAAGATGTTTTACACATACTCTATTATAAAATTCTAATTTTCCTAAAAGTAAACTCCCCTTTTAATTTTTCCGCAATCTTAAAAAGTTTGGGATCAGGAATTGTTTATTCCATTTTTGCTTACGGCTGTTTTGTAATGACCTCTAATACAATTGAGTATTTACTGGTAGATGTAAAGATAGGATCATTTCTGTTACACAGATTTGTATTAGTTGTACTTTTTATTTTCTTTATTGCTATAAACGTTGGCAACATGGTGGTCTCATTTTCTACGCTTTACAAATCGAAAGAAGTTTTTCATTTAATTACCAAACCTATCTCTTACACTAAATTATTTTTAATAAAATTTTTAGATAATTTCTTTTACAGTTCAACAACATTATTGCTTATAATAACCGCGGTGCTGCTTGGTTATGGTTTTTATTTTAATCTCGGTTTATGGTTCTATCCATTTGCTTTATTCTTTCTTGTACTGCCTTTTATGTTTACGGCAGGTTCTGCTGGCGTAATTGTTTTGTTGATAGTATTAAAATTGTCTGGGAAATGGGGAATTAAAAGAGTCCTAACAACAGTGGGGTTGTTATACATTGTAAGCGTTATCTCATTTTACTTTATAAGTAATCCAATTAAGCTTGTTGAAAGAGTTTTTGATTATTATCCACATATCAATCAGTACTTTGGTTTTTTAGAAAGTGGTTTAGTAAAATTTTTACCCAACTATTGGGTAGCAGAATCTCTTTACTGGATTTCTGAAAGCAGAATAGAAAGAGCTATCCCTTTTATTTATGCAAACCTGATTACTTCAATCTTTGTTTTTGGAATTACGCTTTTACTTGCAAAGCGATGGTATTACGAAACATGGTTAACATCGCTAAAAGTAAATGCAGAGCTAAAAAGTAATGGTAAGAAAAGGAATCAAATTTTAGGATTTCATAAAAAATCTTATTTAAATGGATTTGATGAATCAATTGTAAAACGTGAATTCTTACTGTTCTTTAGAGAACCAAGTCAATGGCTGCATCTTTTAGTTATGATATTTCTTATTACTGTTTTTATTTCAAGTATCTCCGGAATTGATATAATCATTTTAAAAGCATACAA
Source organism: Ignavibacteriales bacterium (assembly GCA_038214015.1). GTDB lineage: Bacteria > Bacteroidota > Ignavibacteria > Ignavibacteriales > Ignavibacteriaceae > IGN3. The sequence continues at coordinate 12,407 of JBBQSH010000088.1, forward strand.
TGAATATTTAAAGACCTTAGTATACTTGATTGTTTCTTTATTTAATGTATTTCTTGTAGCGTCTTTATCATTAAGATTTGTTTTCCCTCTAATTAGTCTGGAGGGTGAAGCATTATGGAAAATTCGGAGTGCCCCAATAAACTTTAATGATCTGCTTTTAAAACGACTTATAATTTATTTCGTTCTAATTTTCTTTATAGGGCAGTTAATAAGTTTTTTTTCAAACTTTCAATTCCCTGTTATGCTTTCGATTGTTGCCCAGATAAATGCAGCACTTACTACAATCACTTTAATTAGTTTAAATTTTGGCATGGGTGGAATATTTGCGAATTATAAGGAAAAGAATGCGATTCGATTAGCTTCATCACAAGGTGCTTCAATTACATTTTTGTTTACACTTCTTTATCTAGTTCTAATTATTGCGATACTTTTTATTCCTGTTTCAAATTATTTTTATGCAATGGGCCGCGGGATAAATATTTCAATGTGGAATCTACTAAGCACAAGTTTAGTGCTTCTTGCAATGGCGATCATCATTTCAACTTTTTCAATCAGGTTTGGGTTAAAATCTTTTAGTAAGGATTTTTAATAATATATGTTGTTAACGGGTTGTTAAACAATTATTCTACTTGTAGAACAGACTTAAATCTGTTTTACGGTTTTAAAAAAAAAGTTCATTCCACATAAGTGAAATGAACTTTAAATAATCTTTAACTGAATAATTTTATTACTTCATCAAAATTAATTTCTTTGTTGATATAAAATTATCCGTTGTCAATCGGTAGAAATAAACACCACTGCTTAAACCGTCTGCATTAAAATTAATTGA
>JBBQSH010000089.1:0-13223 GCA_038214015.1 Ignavibacteriales bacterium
CGCTGGCGGAGACCGGGATCGAGAAGTATTACCTCGGGTTTGTATTTTCCATTATCTTTAATAAGCTCAACAAGATGAGGCGAGTCAGTATATCATTTCGCGTATTCAATAAAGAATGGAGTTTTATTTTTATCAAATGAAATAAACCTTTCTTCATTTTATATACTTTTTACATTGAGTAACCCTGCCTAATAATTGAACTGTTATGACTTAAGTCAAAGATTAATACATTATGAATGCTTATTTTCAAATAGTTCAACTTAAAAAAGGAATATATAATGACGACTCACGAACGACCAACTTTAGGAGAAAGAACTCTTAAAGCTCCATTGTTATCTTTTTCAATTGAAAAAGAAATTGAAAAACTGCAAAACGAAACTGCGTGGAAAGATGGTGATCGTAACGCCGTTACACTTCAAAAAAACTCAAGACTTCGCGTAGTGCTAATTTCGTTACGCAACGGCGCTGCATTAAGAGAACACAAAGTTGAGGGACCAATAACTCTTTTAATGATTTCAGGGAAGATTAGTTTCATTGTCGGTGATGATAAAATAAATATGGGTGCAAATGAACTAACCGTTTTGGAAAAAGCAATTTCTCATGATGTTGAAGCATTAGAGGACGCTGTTTTTGTTCTCACAATTATTCAACCGATAACATAATGTAATGTTGTTTCAAAAAATTAACTAACAAAATTAATAATCAGGAAAATATGATTCAGCTTTATTACTTTTTTTGTATAATCCAGGTTTCATCCGGATTTCCGTGAATATACAATGAGATTAAAAATAGATTTTAAGAAATGTCAAAACTCTCAAAAGAATATCGATTTTTAGATTTATCTGATTACGGAAGATCAACAGCCATACTTATTGCTGATCACCTCAAAGATTCAAGACTAACACCAACTCATATAACAATTTTATTCACAATATCCGGTCTGCTTGCTGTCCACCGTCAATTTCAATTATTAATTTTTTCTCCGGACAGTAAAAATCAGCAATGTATTTTCCTATTAGAATTTGTCTTTTAAATCTTAATTCTTCAAAATTTCTGTTGCGTAAAACTCTCCAAAGTTTTCGTTCTTCTTCGGTTAAATTTTGGCGAAGCTTTGCGGCAAATTCATATTTATTTATGAAATATTTCATTTGTTTACTATTAACTTAAATTACCTCACCCCAACCCTCTCCTAAATCAGGAGAGGGCGAAGTAAAATTCCCTTCACCTTATCACAAAATACATCACCGCAAAATAGTTTTTTTCATCAGTCCAAATTTTTTGAAATTCGAAATTTTCCGAAGTCAATTCCTTGAAATTTTCTATTGAATATTTTGTTGAATATTCCGTCAGTATTTTTTCGCCTTGTTCAAAATAAAAATCATCTCCTTCAATCGTAACTTTTTGATTTTCTTTGCTGATTAAATACATTTCAATTCTGTGTTCTTCTTCGTTGAAAATTGCTTTGTGCTTGAATTTTGAACTGTCAAAATCTGATTGAAATTGATTATTAATATTTCTTAAAATATTTAAATTAAATGCTGATGTAATTCCTTTTTTGTCATTATAAGCATTCAGTAAAATTTCACGATCCTTAACTAAATCAACACCGATAAGCAGTCCGCCATTCTCTCCGCAAATTTTTGAAATTCTTTTCAGAAAATTTTGCGCTTCTTCTTTATTGAAATTTCCGATTGTTGAACCGGGATAATAAACATTTTTTTTTAAGTGATTATTTCCATCAATCGGAAGTTTAAATTCTTGTGTGTAATCTGCCATAATGGGAAAAATATTCAGCTTCGGAAATTCATCGTTCAAAATATTTACGCTTTCGTGAAGATGCTTTTCCGAAATATCAATCGGAACATAAGCAATTATATTTTTCAAATGTTCTAAAAGAATTCTTGTTTTTGTGCTGCTGCCGCTGCCAAGTTCAATCAAGAAAAACTTTTCGCCTAAAGTTTCGGCAATATCAACAATATTATCCTGCATAATTTTTGTTTCAGTTCGCGTTAGATAATATTCATCAAGCTCGCAAATTAAATCGAACAAAATTGAACCGCGTTTATCGTAAAATAATTTGCATGGTAAAGTTTTTTGTTCGGATTTTAATCCGCTTATAATTTCATTTTTCAGTTCAACATCAACAGCATCTTTTTTTATCAACATAATTTCCTCAGCTACGATTTTATTTTTGCCAATCTCAATCCCGAAAATTGCCAGCGCGAGTGCGGCGGAAAAAAGTTTCTGTAGGTTTTGCGAATGTGCCAAAGTGAAGTTGCGCAGCTTCCGCCGCGTAAAACCATTTGATTGCTCATAAATTTTCCGTTGTATTCGCCTAACGCGCCTTCCAAAGTTTTGAAGCCCGGATATTCAACATAAGGACTTGAAGTCCATTCCCAAACATCACCAAACATTTGAAGCAATTGATTTTCATTATTTTCTTCTTGAATCGGCACGGGATGAAAATTTCCGCTTTCAACAAAATTTCCTTTTATATTTACGGTCTCGGAAGCAGTTTCCCATTCAGCTTCGGTTGCCAATTTTGCGCCGTACCATCTTGCAAAAGCATCGGCTTCATAATAGCTTAAATGACAAATCGGTTCGGCGGGATTAACTTCTTTAAATCCGTTCAAAGTGAAATTTTTCCAGTCGCCTTTATGATTTTCCCAATAAAGAGGCGCTTTCCAGTTTTCGCGTTCTTTTGTGTACCAGCCTTCCGAAAGCCAAAGTTCAGGTTTGTTGTATCCGCCGTTATGAATAAATTCCAAATATTCACTGTTTGTCATTAAGCGGTTTGCTATTTCAAAAGATTCTAAAAATACGCGGTGGCGCGGCGATTCGTTATCAAATGAAAATTCATCGCCGTTAAATCCAATTTCTTTTATGCCTTCATCAAATGAAATCCATTTAAGTTCGGGGATTGATTTTGGAATTACATTTTCGCCGTCGGAATATTTTATCCGCAGCGGATTTAACGAAAATACATTTTTAATATCCGTTACGATTAATTCCTGATGCTGCTGCTCGTGATTGATTCCGATTTCCAAAACTTTTTTAATTTCAATTAGAATTTCATCATCGCCGGTTTCCAAAAGTTCAAGCATTTTTTCATCAACAAAATTGCGGTATTCAAAAACTTCTTTAATGGTTGGACGTGAAAGCAATCCGCGCTGCGGTCTCGGAAATCTTTCGCCCACAAGCATATAATATGAATTGAATAAATATTTAAAATGATGATTGAACGGTTTATAATTTTTTATGAATTTTTCTAAAATGAAAGTTTCAAAAAACCAAGTAGTGTGTGCCAAATGCCATTTAGTCGGACTTACATCGGGCATTGATTGGATTACAAAATCTTCGGTTTGAAGCGGTGCGGAAAGTTTCTTTGAAAAATTTCTTACGGATTTATAATTTGTAATTAATGAATTTGAAAACGAAAAAATATTACCTGATGAATCCACCTTTTTATTTGATGGAGTGATTTTAGTTTTTGAATTCATAACAAACTTTCAAACAATTTGACGAGAATGATTTTTGTGCCCTTAATTTATTAACTATAAATTAATAAATCAATTTAATTTCAATTCAACTTGTATTATATGAAGTTTTAATTCTATAATTAATAAATGAGCTAAAATATTTCTGAATCTTAAAAATGATTTCAAAATTGATTTTCAAGAAAACGGAATCGTTTTTTAAAGTTACAGATACTTGGGCAACTCCCCCAAACAAAGAAGAAATTAGTAAAGTATTTGAAGAACATGATATGAAGATTGTTGGTCCACCACTTAAGGTAGACTATTAATAGGAACTTCGAAAATAGGCACCTCAACGCCGATGTTATACTTCTTAGTTTTTTACTATTGAAAGTGTTTCGAAAAATGACTTAATAGCCGTGCTAATTCATTGAGTCTATAAAAATATTATATTAGAATTTATTAAATTTATTCCTATTTTGACATCAATATATGCACAAAATAATAATTAAATATCCGCAAATAATTTATTCTCTTTTACTCTTAAATTTAAATTTCTTTTTTCTAGCACCTTATTTTCATCATCATCACATAGAAAATGAGTTTACTGAGAAGAAGAGTGAGGTAATTCATTCCCATCTATTCAATGATACAAGCCATGAGCCATTTTCTGAAGAAGCCGATCATCATTATGAACATGAAAACCACGATTTACACTTAGTTCAAAATAACTTGGTTTTTAGTATAACACTTACTAAAAGTGTACAACCCACTTTGCATTTAAACATTTACTATGAGTTAAAACACACTTTTGTAAATCGAAAAATATCTTCAATTGATTTGCCCACAATCGTTAGCCTTCCCAAACAGCAATGGGAAAACTACGTCCATTTTGCATCTAATGTTTCACCGCCTCTCGTTTAATTAAAACAAACCACATTTAATATAATCGCTAATTAATCCATTACTTACGGAGGTATCGTGAGACTCATTCGTCTCTTGATTGTGCTATATGTTATAACATTTATGACAGTTAATGCACAAAATAAATTAACACTCGATGAAGCCATAAATTTGGCATATAAAAATAACATTGAATTACAAAAACTTTATTCACGTATAACAAATGCAGAAATAAATTTGGATGAATCTTCCAGACTTCCAAACCCATTATTTTCTTATTCACGTGAAGACCTGAAATCTAATACTCTAAATTATAGTGAGTGGATTACATCAGGTTCAATTCCAATCAACTTTTTATGGGATCGTTGGAGCAATATAGAATCAAAAGAAAAAGCCCTGGAAGCACAGAAGATTTTACTGAATCATCAGAAAACAATTATTGCTTCGGAAGTTAGCGATAACTATTTCACTCTTTTTTATTACGCTGATTTATCTCAAAAGATAAATAATACTCTCGTTCGTTTGACAGAGCTAGCTCAATCTGTAAAACATCGTTTAACTGAGGGAGATATTTCCGAATATGAATTACAAAGAATACTGATTGAAATAAATAAATTAAAATTGACCGCATCGGAAATAGAATTGCAGAAAGCAAAATATGAAAATACTCTTAAGCTAATGATTGGAACCAATGTTAGTGATAAAATTCTGACTGCTCCGAATAACAATATTGATCTTGTTGATTATGTAGAAGAAGAATTAATCAAAAAAGCACTTGATAACAGAAATGATTTAAAATCATTTCAACATTTAATCAAGAGTGAAAGTTTATACTTATCACACAGCAATCTTAAAATAATCCCCAATATTAATCTCCGGGCTGGATACAAAGAGCAGCTAGATAATTTTAGAGGAACTGTATTCCAAGTTGATTTTGAAATACCCTTATTCAACAGAAATCAAAAAGAAATTCAACAATCAGAAAATTCACTTGCACTATTGGAAAGAGAAGTTCTGTTTTTGAAGGAAAAGATAAAAACTGAAGTATCGGAGGGATATACTAAACTTGTAATAAACATAAATCTATACAAAGACCAGAATGAGGTAAATCTGGAAAATATTTTTGACACGGCTGTTTATTCATATGAACAGGGTGAGATTTCATTGATAGAATTAATAGATGGTATTAATGCGTTTATTGAGGGGTCGAGAATAGCCAGTGATATTGAAATAAATATCCAGCGGAGTATTTCCGAACTTGAAAAAGCAGTTGGAATGACACATAAAGATTTTAATAATTATTAAGGAGCATATAACAGATGACAAAAATTATTTATAAAATATTCATCGTATCAATGTTAACATTTCTCGTAGGGTGCTCTAATGATCACGATGTTGAGACCGAAGTAAACGAATATGCTGGATCTTCAGTTACTCAATATTCTGATTCAACAGAAATTTTTATGGAGTATCCGGCACTGGTAGTTGGTCAGGAAGCAAAGTTTCTAATTCACTTATCAGATATGAAGGATTTTAAGGCAGTAATTCAAGGAACGTTAAGCGTAGAATTTGAGAATAGCGCTGGGTCAAAATTATCATTAACAATGGACAAACCAGCCCGGGCAGGTATCTATACACCTATAGTTAATTTTAAGGAACCTGGCAATTATACAATGACAATTGTTCTTGAAGGGAATCAAGTTTCTGATAAAATCATTGTTGAAAATGTAATTGTATATTCATCTGAAAATGAAATTCCTCACACTGAAGAGGAGGCTTCATCGAGCATATCGTTTCTTAAAGAACAACAATGGAAAATTGATTTTGCCAATGAACCGGTTCAAAAAAGAATGATCCAAAAATCAGTAATTGTAACCGGTGAAATTAAATCAAAACCTGAACTCTTTTCGAAAGTGGTTTCTCCTATTTCAGGTCTCGCACTTAGTAAGAATAATAGCAGTCTAAAATCAATAGGTTCATTTGTAAGGAAAGGCGAGATACTTTTAACTCTTTCTCCAACTGCTGAAGCAAGTACCAATATTCAGCAACTAAAAAACGATTTTCTTCTCTCTAAATCTGAATATGAGAGAGCAAAAAATCTGTTTGACAAAAAAGCAATTTCCCAAAAACGTTTGGATGAGGCATCTTTCGATTTTCAATCAAAACAAGCCAGTTATAACTCGCTTAGTGATCAGATTAAAATAACCGAGGACGGATTTGAAATTCTAGCACCAATCGAAGGTTACATTGAAAACATTAATATCAATTTGGGCGAGCAAATTATTCCGGGACAAGAATTATTCACAATTCTCAATTCAAAAAATCTAATTTTAAAAGCCAACGTTCCTTCTTCCAAATTTGAATCCGCCAATGACTCTAAAGATGCGTCATTTAAAGTAGAAGGATTGGATAACGAATATAGAATAAGTTTATTGAATGGTAGAAAATTATCTGTATCAGCAAGTTTAAATGAAGAGAATAGAACTATTCCGGTTTATTTCGAATTCAATAATCCTCAGAATAAAATTAAAGTTGGTATGTATGCCGAAGTTTTTATAAAAGTGGGCGAAGCAATTGAGGCAATAGTAATTCCGGAAAGTGCAATAATTGATGAGGACGGACTTCATACGGCTTATGTTCAGACTGAAGGTGAATCCTTTGAAAAGAGACTTTTAAAAACTGGATTTGTTGACAGTGGGTATATTCAAGTTATAGAAGGTTTAAAAGTGGGAGAAAGAGTTGTAACAATTGGAGCATATCAAGTAAGACTTGCTGCCCTTTCACCCGAATCTGCCATTGGTCAAGGTCACGTTCACTAAAATTTTAGGAGAAAAAATGTTTGATAAATTAATTCTCTTTTCTCTTCAGAAAAGAATGATTGTGCTCATATCAGCAATTCTTTTACTGATAGGAGGCACATATATTACGATTGATCTGCCAGTGGATGTTTTCCCAGATCTGACCGCACCAACCGTTACAATTATGACTGAGGCACACGGTATGGCAACAGAAGAGGTTGAAGCCTTAGTAACATTCCCAATTGAAACTGCCGTTAATGGTGCCACAGATGTTAGACGTGTACGCTCGTCAAGTGCAGGCGGGTTCTCAATTGTTTGGGTTGAGTTTGATTGGGGTACCGATATTTTTCTTGCTCGGCAAATAGTAAATGAAAAAATTCAGACAGCCGCTGCAAGTTTACCGAAAGGAGTTGATAATCCAGTATTAGCCCCAATATCCTCTATAATGGGCGAGATAATGCTAATTGGTCTTAGCATTGATGAAAACAATAATCCTCAAAATCTCACAGAAATGGATTTGAGAACAATTGCGGATTTTGAAATAAGGAGGAGGCTCCTTTCAATAAACGGAGTGTCGCAAGTTATTCCGCTTGGTGGTGCGGTAAAACAATACCAAATATTTATTTCACCAGAAAAACTTGCATCATACAACATCACATTAAATGAAGTATTAAAAGCAGCAGAAGAATCCAACGAAAACTCTTCGGGTGGTTCTTATATGGATTCTGGAAGTGAATATTTAATTCGCGGTATCGGCAGAGTGCAGTCTATTAGTGATATCGAAAATAGTGTAGTAGCTGTTCGCAATAATGTCCCAATTTTTATGAGGGATATTGCTGAAATCCAAATTGGACCTGCGATTAAACTTGGTGATGGATCCGCTAATGCCAAGCCTGCTGTAATTTTAACAGTTCAGAAACAGCCCCAAACAAATACAATTGAGCTGACAAAAAATATTGAATCAACACTGAGCGAAATTGAGAAGGCTCTTCCTGAAGGCATCATAATTAATACCGGCATTTTTAAACAATCTGATTTTATAAATACATCGATAAGTAATGTGATTGGAGCCTTGCGTGACGGCGCTATACTTGTAGTAGTTGTTATATTTCTTTTTTTATGGAATTTCAGAACTACTTTTATTTCAGTACTTGCCATCCCACTTTCAATAATTATTACAATTATAACTTTCCAGCTTTTTGATATAATGATAAATACTATGACATTGGGAGGTATTGCTATTGCAATTGGAGCACTCGTAGATGATGCTATTATTTATGTTGAAAACGTTTTCCGCCGTTTGAAAGAAGATAGAATTAAACCCGAAGAAGATAGAGGTAAACCTATAAATATTATTTTTGAAGCCTCAAAAGAAATCCGGGCACCAATGGTTAACGCAACATTAATTATTGTCATAGTTTTTCTACCGCTATTCTTTTTGAGCGGAGTAGAAGGCAGACTTTTACGCCCTATGGGTTACGCCTATGTTACTTCAATATTTGCCTCATTACTTGTTGCATTAACGGTTACTCCTGCTTTATCATATTATTTACTCCCCAAAGCAAATTTTATAAACAAGGAAGGCGATACCTGGCTGGTAGAAAAGCTTAAATCTAATTATCAAAGAACACTTAAGTTCACTTTGAAGCATCCGAAAACAATTCTTATATCATCCGTTATTGCATTCATTCTAACTATTGCAATAATTCCCTTTTTAGGAAGATCATTCCTGCCGGAATTTAACGAAGGATCATTAACATTGAGCTTAGTTACACTACCGGGAACATCTTTGGAAGAAGCTAACAAAATTGGCAATTTAGCCGAAGAAATAATTCTTTCTCATAGCGAAGTAAAATCAACTGCTCGCAGAACCGGAAGAGCTGAACTTGATGAACACGCACAAGGGGTTAACGGCGCAGAACTGGATGTACGCTTTGAATTAAATGGTAAAAGCAAAGAAGAGTTTATAACTGAATTGAGAAACTCACTCTATGCAGTACCCGGTACAAATATTACAATTGGTCAGCCAATAGGTCATAGAATTGATCATATGCTATCGGGTACGCGCGCTAATATTGCTGTAAAAGTTTTTGGTCCAAATCTGATTGAACTCCGTTCTTTAGCTAATGCGGTTAAGGATGAAATGCAGAAAGTAGAAGGTGCCGTAGACGTTGCCGTAGATCAAGAAGTTGAAGTTCCGCAAACTAAAATAAAGTTTAATCGATCTGCTATGGCACGCTATGGTGTTACTGTTGGTCAACTTGCAGAAGCTATTGATATAGCATTTAATGGTGAAGTTGCTACAGAAATACGTGAGGGGCAAAATATATTTGATTTGGTAGTTCGTTTTAATGAAAGTAATCGAGGTAATATTCATAAAATTCAAACGGCATTGTTCGATACACCTATTGGCGTAAAAGTGCCATTATCCCAATTAGCTACTATTGTTAATGAAAAAGGCCCAAACCGAATCAGCCGTGAAAATGTTCAAAGAAAAATTGTAATTCAAGCGAATGTTTCCGGAAAGGATCTGCGAAGTGTTGTGGATGAAATGAAAGATAATATTCAAAATAGTGTTGTTTTTCCTCAAGGGTATTTTGTTGAATTCGGGGGACAATTCGAAAGTGAACAAGAAGCAACAAGAATAATCACTCTACTGAGTTTAGTTTCGATCGGCATCATTTTCTTAATTCTGTACTTTCAATTTGGAAAATTCAATTACGCCCTATTTATTCTGGTAAACCTTCCTCTCGCTTTAATCGGCGGAGTGTGGTCGGTTTACTTCACCGATGGTATTATTAGTGTTGCTTCAATGGTTGGTTTTATTACTTTATTCGGCATTGCAACTCGTAATGGTATTTTGATGATCTCTCATTACAAACATCTACTGGATGAAGGCAAGGAATTCACTCAAGCAGTAATTCAAGGATCAGTTGAAAGATTAAATCCAGTTTTAATGACTGCTATTACTGCCGCACTCGCATTAGTTCCACTTGCACTTGGCAGTGGAGAACCGGGTAAAGAAATAGAATCGCCGATGGCAATTGTAATTCTTGGTGGTCTTTTTACATCAACCGCCTTGAATATGATTGTACTACCTAGTTTGTTTCATAAATATGGCAAGGAAAAAACAGTATGATTTATTATATAATTAAAGTTGTCGTCTCCGCTATTTTAATTGTCGCAATTTCTGAAGTTTCAAAAAAAAGTTCTTTAATCGGAGGCATATTTGCCTCCATTCCTCTTTTATCTGTTCTGGCAATCATTTGGCTGTACATTGATACAAAAAGTATTGACAAAGTATCTCAACTATCAACAAGTGTTTTTTGGTTAGTAATTCCTTCGCTTTCTCTGTTTATTATTTTACCAATTTTATTAAAAATGAAAATTCATTTTTATATTGCGTTGCCTATTTCAATTTTGGGAATGGTGCTTTTTTATTACCTGATGATTTATTTGCTTACGAAAATTGGAGTTGAATTATAAAAAATAAAAAAAATTGTTATTGAATAAAATCTTTGCATAATCTATACCGTAAAGATTGTGCAAAGATTTTTTTTTGGTTTAGCAAAGAATTATTAAAATATTTTAAGGAAGATTAGTTTCCAGTAAAACAAAAATTTTAATTACATTTTTTTTAGATTATAAAGTATTTCATATTTTAAATATAAATTTTTGGCAGAATTAGTTAGAAAAATTAAAAGAAAATTCTGCAAACTTAAAAATTTAATTTTAACAAACTTCTTAAACAGAAAATAAAATTGTATGGAAAATAAAAACCACTTTCAAAAAAAAACTGCCGCATCAGTTTTTATAGCATTATTAATAATTTCTGGATTTGCATTACTAATTTTCCAGGTTAATTTTTTTCTGCTGATATTCGCAGGAGTTTTCTTTGCTGTTTTACTCAATTACTCCGCCGTTTTTATTACCCAAAAGTTAAAATTAAATTATAAAATATCCGTTGCATTAGTTTTGCTTTTTATAATACTTATAATAGCCGGATTGATAATGACTATTGGTCCAGCTATTAACACACAAGTACGTGAAATGATTGATGCTTTGCCCAAAACATTCAACAATGTTAAAGATAAAATAGAAGCAACCAGTTTGGGTAAAAAGATTTTTGCAGAGCTGCCTGATAATCCCGGAGATTTTATAAAAAATAATAACGACGTTGTTTTCACAATTATGGGTTCTTTTGCAACAACGGTTGGAGCATTTTTTAATCTTTTTGTAATTATGGTAACCGGTATTTTTTTAGCTTTAAATCCTTCCATATATAAAAAAGGATTTATAAGGCTTTTCCCAATTTCATTCCGCGCTCGCTTGGAAGAAGTAATGGATAAAACTTCGCACTCATTAAGTTTGTGGATGATGGCAAAATTAATTTCAATGGCGGTTGTTGGAATAAGCACTTTTATCGGTCTTCAAATTTTAGGTGTTCCTATGCCTTATGCGCTTGCATTAATTGCGGCATTGTTTTCATTTATTCCAAACGTAGGTCCATTTCTTTCGGGCGTTCCGGCGGTGCTTATTGCTCTGCTCGAAGGCTTTGACAAGGCGTTATATGTTGTAATTCTATATTCGGTTATTCAAATTATAGAAAGTTATTTAATCACGCCGCTTATAGAAAAAAAAATGGTTGCACTGCCACCTGCTCTTACAATATTATGGCTTGTTCTTATGGGGTTGTTAACAGGTATTATAGGAGTAATACTTGCCGCGCCTATATTAGCTGTACTTATAATAATAGTTGAAGAATTTTATGTTAAAGATTACTTAGAGAAAAGTTAGTTTGAAATAAAATTGAAAATAGTTACAACAGTAAATTAATTTATGAAAAAAATATTATATAAACTGCAAGATTTGAAATCCAGTTTTTGGCTTTTGCCTTTATTAATATTAACTGTTGGCGTTGCTGTTGCAATAATGTTTCTTTACATAGATATTAATTATGGATTTACAAAGCATTTACTCGGAGCTGCATTAGGCGGAATAGTTGCTATACTTGTTCACATTATTATTAATTACATCTAAGTCTATTATTAAAATAAAGCCATTGTTTCATCAAAATATTTGTTCAAATCATCTATTAATTGGTATAACCCGCGCCTCAACGCACCAACCAAATTTTCAAGCTAAAGGAGAATAAATTCTCCTTTTTTATTTCTTTCTCAAATACTTACAAATAATTCTAAGCACATCAATCAAAAACTTTTGCATCATATTTCCTTTTTAATCTAAAGAATCCTTAACTGCAAATGCAATTAAGGATAAGCGAATTCATCCAGACGAAAATATTCCAGGAAATTTTCTTTTAGGTTTTTTATGATTTGTCGTATGGCTTGATATGTCGGCGAGAGGATATCAACAAGATCTCTAGTTTTGTATCCTTGCATTAGGTGAGAGAGAATTGTCTTCTCCTGTGTGGTAAGTGTTTGTTGCCAATTCTTAAAGTCTATGTTGAATGAGATTTGATTTTCTACTGCTTCTTTCTTCCAGGGCTTGTTGGTCATCCATTCGTCAAACTCAACAATTTCTGTTTCTACATCTGGTCTTCTTCTCCAGAATGAAAGCACATCTATGGTTGAAGTTCCTTTGTATCCATCTTTGCAGATAGTTCTTTTATCAACTTGTCATTTAAAATAAAATCAGTAAAATTGATTTAATTCTTTCACTGTAATCTGGTTATCTTTAATTATAGAAAATGGACTACCAATTACGAAAAAATTCTCTTCAAAAGCTAAATTGATGGAAAATTGGGTTCTTATATGTAAACCAGAACAACATTTCTATTGAAGTTACGATATAAAAAGACCTGATGGGGGCTCGGAGAGACCGAGTTTGAAAAAATTTGTACTCCATAATCAAGTAAAGTTGAGACGAGTTGCTTTTTCTGTTTAAAACAAAAAGACACGATCTATTGTGAAATATTAAATCCACTATTATTATCAAACAGATAGAGTCTATTCGGATCCACATATAATTTAACTTTCCCACCAGTCTTTAAATCCTGCAAAGGTTTGATTCTTGCAATAAACTG
>JBBQSH010000090.1:0-13160 GCA_038214015.1 Ignavibacteriales bacterium
GGAAAAGCGAATTAACAGCAAGTAGGCTTTAAGTGATCTTTGTCTATTTTGCAGCTTAAAGTCAAAAATGAAATAGACTATGTATGTAGACGTTCTTTGGATCATAATTTCGGACGCGGGTTCGACTCCCGCCACCTCCACAATAATCCTTATTTTATAAGGAGTTACAGTCTTTTCTTACAATATTTTTACGATAATTGTTGTTGGAACTATTAATTTAGCTATTGTATCAAATTGTGATTGGAATAAAATCCTCCTCCAAACCTTTAGTTAACACAAGAACCTGTGGCTTCGGTGCAGGGTCCTTTTACATTCTCTCTTTTTTAATTTAAATTTTTCTGTAAAAATTAACCCATCAATAATTTGTTTTTACCTCCTATCATTATACTTGGAATAGGTTAATAAATATTTGGAATATTGTATCAATTAAAAATCTTAGATAATTAAATCTTATAATCAAAATAATGAAAAATTAAAATGTGTATAAAAAAAGTGTTTCTATCTTTCGTCACATTTATCATTTTACTCTCCCCAATTTCCATTTCACAAAGCAAGTCTGAAAAAATTGATAATCTTATCAACCGATACCTGGAATATCGTCTTTTCAACGGCAGTGCTTTGGTAGCGGAAAATGGTGAAGTGATATTTAAAAAAGGTTATGGATTGGCAAATATGGAATGGAATATTCCAAACTCCTATGATACTAAATTCCGTCTGGGTTCGATAACCAAACAATTTACTTCAATGTTGATAATGCAGCTCGTTGAAAAAGATAAGATAAAGCTAGAAGATAAAATAACAGATTACCTGCCATACTACAGAAAAGATATCGGAGATAAAGTTACGATTGAGATGTTACTGACTCACACCTCTGGAATCCCAAGTTATACTGGTCACCCAGATTTTTTTGAGAAAACAAGTAAACAATATTATGCACCTGATGATTTTATAAAAGAATACTGCAGCGGTGATCTTGAATTTGAACCGGGAACAAGATTTAAATATAATAATTCCGGATACTTTATTCTCGGAGGGATAATAGAGCATATAACCGGAAGATCATACGAAGAAAATATACTAGAAAATATTTGCAAACCACTTGGCTTGGACGATACTGGATATGATAATTTTGAAAAGATTACGAGTAAACGTGCAGCGGGATATGAGAAAACGGGAAGTGGGTATAGCATAGCACCGTATCTAGATATGGCTTTGCCATATGCTGCTGGAAGTATTTATTCTACGGTTGAAGATTTATACAAATGGGATATCGCGTTACGTGGTGAGAAAATTTTAACAAAAAAGTATATGGATGATTTATTTAGGGGAAGAGTTGATGCAGGGAATAGCCAGTATGGTTATGGGTGGTTTATTGATACGATTTCTTTAGATGATCAACAGTTTGTGGTTTATAACCACGGTGGAGGAATAAATGGATTTAATACAATAAATTACATAGTTCCGCAAAAGGGGCAAGTAGTAATTTTATTTTCCAATGCAGGTGGTGCGCCACTTAATAATATTACAGATGCCATTATTAACATTTTAAATGGACAGGATTATAAATTTCCGGCAAAACCATTGGTTGATCAATTAAACCAGACTATCGAAAAAGAAGGTATTACAACAGCAATCAGTCAATTCAATAAACTAAAAAACGATAAAGATTTATACAATTATAGTGAAAGAGAACTAAATCAACTTGGATATGACCTTCTGAGTGCAAATAACGTTGATGAGGCACTTGCAGTTTTCAAACTAAACATTCAAGAATTTCCGAAATCCTGGAATGTCTATGACAGTTATGCTGAGGCACTAATGGTAAAAGGTGAAAAAGATGGTGCTATCGAAAACTATAAAAAGTCAATAGAGCTCAATCCTAGTAACACAGCTGGGGTCGAACAACTTAAGAAGTTAGGTGTTGAGTATAAAACAGAAGAATTAGTAATTGATAATGAAACTCTTGTTAAATATGCTGGTCAATATCAGCTATTTCCAGAGTTCATAATTACAATTAGAGTAGATGGAAATAAAATATTTGCACAAGCAACCGGACAATCAGAGCTTGAACTATTTCCTTTGTCTCCAACAAAATTTTACGATAAGGTAGTAAATGCACAGATCGAATTTTTTGCAGGTGAAAAAGGTGAGATTAGTAAAATGATTCTCTATCAAAACAACCGTGAGATGCCAGGTGAAAAAATAAAGTAAGTAAGAAATTATAAGAAAAAATATCTAAAAGTAATTGTTGAGTTTTCTTAAAACCCTGAGACTTCGGTTTCAGGGTTTTTACTAGTAAGGGGGTGCCGCAGCAAACATTAGAGGTGAGAAAAACAGAATAACTAGTTTGCCGGTAACTTGATCATTTTTTGGGTTTTTTTTTAATTCTCAGTATTGAAATTCTTTGTTCTAAACTTATTAAAATCAATAAAACAAATGAACCAGATTTGTCGTATTCAATTTGGTTTATTGAAAAATACTATATTTTTAATTACTTAACCATTGGCATTATTTTAGTCATGTTTAATAAATAATAGTAACGAAGTCTGTACATTATATTTTTTTTGACATACTGGGGATAATATGAACATATTTAAATTGGTATTCTATGAAATGGTATCATATCAGTTTCTCAAATGCAGAACTTTTTGCAAATTCGGATAAAAAATTTGTTGGTCAGTTTGTCAAACTTCTTCATAACCTCAAACATCCGGATAATTTAGGATTGTATACACTGAAGTTTCAAATGGATGTAGGTCTTGTCTATTATGCATCAGCCCCGACAGAATATGATTATGAGGTGAAAAAACTGTTAGCATACTTTCCATCTCAGGAAGTCTCAAGACCTAACTTAAAGGTTCTAAAACTTGAGCTAGGTAAAAATGGAATATTGAAGGATGTGGAGTAAAGAAAATAATTTTTATGGATTAGTGAATTTTTTATTATATTTGTTTTGTGTTTAGCAGAAGGTTCTCCCCCAAGCCTTTTGTTAGGACAAGACCCTGGTGCTTCGGTATCAGGGTTCTTTTATTTCTAGGGAATAAATTACGGGAAGGAGAGTTCCAATTAGCTCTGATAATCCCTTAAAATTTGATCTGTTAATTGGCTGAGAAAAGGATTTGCAGAAGAATCAATAGAGTAAATTATTTCTTTCAATTTAACAAGACTCCCATTCTTGCCAACCTTTTTTTATTAATCTGATCAACATGATAAAGCGCCGCCTTCACAAATTGTTTTAAGTATCTATTTATCAAATTCAGATGGATTTAATCTTCAAAATAAAAGTCTTAGTTTTATTTTTAGCGTTGTTCACCGATAAAAACCTACCTTTCATCATCCAGAAATTGATTTGGTTTCAATTATTAAGTATGTTTTAACCAGAAATTCAATTCATAATGATGATAAATAATAATAGCCAAATAAAATTAATAGAACTCTACAATCTATCTTCAAAGATTTTTGGATATGTTCGTTTGATTGGTCTCGAAGGTTTTATCTGGATTGCAGCTTTATTTTACTTTGCATTTTTTGTAAATCCGTTTGAAACCCATTTTACGATTTGCCCTTTAGCCAATGCAGGATTTGAGCATTGCCCGGGCTGCGGATTAGGAAACTCAATTTCATTGTTCTTTCACGGATATTTTATTGAGTCATTTAATACTCACATTTTAGGAATACCTGCATTATTAATTATTTTACATAGAATTTATTCCATCATCAAATTCAATCTTAAAAAACAAAAAACCATAATCTAAAAAAGGAGTAGCTATGCCAAATATTTTCCAATTATTACCAAGTCTTGAAGGCGAAGAAATGTCATACGTTCAAAGTGTTATTAATGATATGACAGATACACAAGCACAGCAATTTGCAATGGCTTACAGTGCGCGCAGAAAGGATCCGACAACAATATTAATATTGGCTCTGGTAGGATTTGTTGGTTTTGCAGGTTTGCACAGGTTTATGCTAAACCAAATTGGGATGGGCATTTTATATTTTCTAACCGCTGGATTATGTGTAATTGGCACAATAGTAGATTTAGTAAATCATAGAAAACTTGCATTCGAATATAACTCAATTGTTGCACAACAGGTTGCTATGATGGTTAAACAGCTAAAGTAAAGTGCTGTACTCTTTCTCCTGCAGATAGAAATATCTGCAGGAATGTTCTACTTCCATTTTTCTTATCTCAAATAAATATCTAATATTTAACAATAATTTTTATTGAAAAGCATAAAGCATTAAACTAAATTAGCAGTTGAATGCAAAAGATTTTATTTAAAAAGATGAGCGGTGCTGGTAATGATTTTGTCTTTGTTGATATGAATCAAAATACCGGGCTAAACCTAACGCCGGAAAAAATTAGAAGTCTTTGTAACCGAAGAAAAGGAATTGGGGCTGATGGTGTGATTACGATTGAGGATTTAGCAGATTATAGTTACAAAATGACTTACTACAACGCGGATGGCTCAACCGGTAGTTTATGTGCCAATGGAGCAAGGTGTTCAATATGGTTTGCAGAAAAAACTTCGCGGTTAAAAAACGGTATTGCAAAATTTATTTCAAATGATGCCGAATACTCTGGTGAAGTTTTAGAAAACGAACTAATTATGTTTAATCTTAATTCTCCTAAAAAGATTAAGTACAATTTTAAGATTAAAGCATTTGGGCAGTTGATAACATCTAGCTTTGCTGATACTGGTTCGCCGCACATTGTTATTAAAATATCTGATGTTCTTAAAGATGCAGCAAATTCTCAATCATCTTTTAAGAATATTATGAATTTTCCGGTTTTTAATCTTGGCAAGGAAATAAGATACTGCGATGATTTTAAGCCTGGCGGAACCAATGTAAATTTTATTGATGTTATTGATAATGTAATTCATATCAGAACCTATGAGCGCGGAGTTGAGGATGAAACTCTTGCCTGCGGAACTGGTTCCGTTGCTTCGGCTGTAATTTGTTATGTTACCGATAATCTTAAACCGCCAATTAAATTAAAAACGTACGGCGGAGATTATCTTACTGTTAATTTTGAAGTTGAAAATCAGAAAGTTAAAAATCTTTCTTTAACCGGACCTGCAAAAATAATTTTTGAAGGTTCAACAGACCAGAAATTCTTTATTTAATAATTGGAGTAAAAATGTCAAAAGTTCTTTTCACAATTCAGTATGAAATTGTTCCCGACAAACGAGATGAGTATTTAAAAGTTGTTAAGGAACTAAAAAATCTTCTTAAGGCAGAAGGTTTGGAATCATACGAAGTTTACGAAGTAAAAAGTAAATCAATTAGTTTTCAGGAACTTTATACATTCACTAATATGGAAGCTTACGAAGCTTTTGATGATATGAATGATGAACGTATAAATATCCTCGTCGATAAAATAAGTGGTATGTCTGTTGATAAATCCACTAAATACAATACTCTTGTTCAGCTTGCTGAAGAATAAATTGAGCGGGTCTCTATTGAGACCCCTTTATTTTTCTCAAATGTCACTTTTCTCAAACTTAAATCACTTAAGAATAATATTCTTTTTTCCAGATGAATAAGAAATTACATTTAATCTATATTGGAAGTTTTTTTGTTGTGGGAATAGCTGTTTTAATTCTGTTAGGTATCAATGGCTATCAATATTACTCAACTCCAATTGAAGAAAGATTTTTTGATCCATCACATGCTACTTTAAAGCCAAGCGGCGGTTTGGGACACGGTTTTGGAATAATTGGTACGCTGATGATGATATTTGGTGTTGCAATTTATATGACTCGTAAGCGATCCAGGAAGTTGTTTACTTTTGGTTATTTAAAGCATTGGCTGGAGTTTCATATTTTTCTATGCACTGTGGGACCAATTTTAGTTCTGTATCATACAACGTTTAAGTTTGGCGGCATTGTTTCGGTTAGTTTCTGGAGTATGGTGCTGGTTGTGCTAAGCGGAGTTGTTGGAAGATTTATTTATATTCAGATACCCAGAACAATTCAGGGGAAAGAAATCGATATAAATGATTTAGCATCGATGCGTGATGATCTCATAGAAAAAATGAAACTTGAGATGCTTTTTGACGTGAGGCTGATAGAAGAACTTGATGAACTTGCTTCGCCGGAAAGATATAAGTCATTAGGCATTTTGGATACATTATTAATTTACTTTAAGGATTTTTTTCGTATTCGATCTTTTCAATCCAAATTAAGAAAAAATTTAGCAGTTACAGGTTTTTCGAAAATCAGAAGAAAAGAAATAAAAAATAAAGCACAGGCAGAAATTATTTTATCAAGAAGACTCGGAATGTTAAGAACGATGCAAAATCTTTTTCGTTACTGGCATGTTGCGCATCTTCCATTTGCTATAGCAATGTTCGTAATAATGGTAATTCACGTAATTGTAACAATAACTTTTGGTTATAAATGGATTTTTTAGGAGGTAACAAAATGAAATTCAAACCAATTTATTTATATGGAATAATCGTGTTAATTGCAATTATCATCCTTATAATAGTGTCTCAAACAAATAGTGGTGATAAAACTAATATTGATATCACCAATAAAGAGATGCCGAAGGATGACGTTCATAAAAAACTTAATAATGGAATGATGCAGGATCCAAGTGGTGCGAATGTTTCTGAAGAGGTTAAACATAAAATTGATGTTATGAAAAAGGATGTTGAAGCAAATCCAAACGATACATTAAAGATTAGAGAGTATGCTGATTTTCTTGCCGCTGCTCATAAACCAGACGATGCATTATTGTATTATCAAAAAATTATTGATAAGGATAACAAACGAAAAGACATTTACTTTGCTATAACTTTTGTTCATTATACTAAAGGTGATCTTGTAAGGGCAGAAGAAGTTACCCGTAAAATGCTTGTACAATTTCCAGATGATCCAATGGTAAACTACAATATTGGTGCGATTGAGGCGACAAAAGGAAATAACGAGAAGGCACGGGAAATATGGATGAAGTTAATAGAAGATTATCCTAATGATAAAACAGCAGAGCTTGCAAAAAATTCCTTAAATAAGTTATAGCATATATTGTTGCTTGTATTAAGGAACAATTTTTGAAATTATTTATAATTGGCAATCAATAACTAACCGAAATTATAAATTTGGAACAATTACTCGAAAATATTTTGGCTTATGTGCTGGTGCTTTTACTTCTAGGTGGAATATTTTACTTCTACTTTATGAAAAATAGAATTGCCTCCTTCCAAACAATCAGCAAAACAGCTAAAGCTAAAGAGTATGGTCTTCACGAACCCGTTTCTTTACACCCGGTTGTTGATCTGGATATCTGTATTGGAAGCGGTGCGTGTATTAAAGCATGTCCTGAGCAGGACATTTTAGGAATCAATAATGGTCAAGCTCAAACAATAAATGCTTCAAGATGTGTTGGACACGGAGCCTGCTTTCATGCTTGCCCTGTAGAAGCAATTTCCCTTTGTATCGGAACAGAAAAAAGAGGAGTTGAACTACCCCACGTTTCGCAGGAATTTGAAACTAACATTCCTGGTATTTTTGTAGCTGGTGAACTTGGTGGAATGGGCTTAATAAAGAATGCGGTAGAACAAGGTAAACAAGCTGTAGAATATTATATAAAGAGATCTTACCCAAAATCTAAAGCAAAATATGATTTAATTATTGTAGGTGCTGGGCCAGCAGGTATATCAGCATCGCTGACTGCGGCAAAAAACAATTTAAAATTTTTAACTCTCGAACAAGATTCACTTGGAGGTACGGTCTTTAGTTTTCCTCGTGCCAAAATAGTAATGACATCTTCTATGGATTTACCACTTTGGGGAAAAGTGAAGTTAGTTGAGACTAGTAAATCTGAATTACTTGATTTATGGAATAATGTTCTTACAAAAAACAATATTTCAATTAATCAACAAGAAAAAGTTTTGGAGATAGTGAAACAAGATAATATGTTCATCGTTAAAACTGATCACGAGCATTACACAAGTAATGGAATTATACTTGCTATAGGCAGGCGAGGTTCACCACGAAAGCTTGGCGTACCCGGTGAAGAAAGAAAAAATGTTTTTTATCGTTTACTTGAACCCGAATTAATTCATAATACAGATGTTCTCGTTGTTGGAGGAGGCGATTCGGCGGTAGAATCTGCAATGCTTCTTGCTGATGAAAAAAATCGAGTTACACTATCATATCGCGGTGAAACTTTCTCAAGATTAAAACCAAAAAATCTTGAGCGTGTAAATGATTATATCAAAAAGAAAAAAATAAACACATTATTCAATTCCAATGTTAAAGAAATATTAAAAAATGAGGTTTGTTTTAATTTTAATGATAGACCAGATGAACTGAAATTAAAGACTGATCTTACTTACGTTTTTGCTGGGGGAATTTTGCCTACAAGTTTTCTTGAAGGAATCGGAATCAAAATAACAAAGAAGTTTGGTGATGCAATTTTAAAACACTAATAAATTTTTGAAATACTTATTTATCATATTATTTTTTTCTGTTAGGATTATTGCACAAATCTCTCCGGGGGATCTTACGAAAGCACATGTTGACTTAGAAGGTATTAGTAATTGTACAAAGTGTCATGAGATCGGTGAAAAAGTTCTAAGTTCAAAATGCTTGGACTGCCACAAGGAAATTAAATCTTTGGTAAATGCCAATAGAGGATACCACTCTTATTCTGAGGTTAAAAAAAGGGAGTGTGCATCCTGCCATAATGAACATCACGGAAGAAATTTTAGGATTATAAATTTTGATGAAAACGATTTCGATCATAATAAAACGGGTTTTAAACTTACCGGCGCTCACTATAAAAAAGATTGTAAGGATTGCCATCAATCAAAATTTATAAGCGACAGCAAACTAAAAAAGAAAAGTAAAACACATTTAGGATTAGATCAAAAATGTGTTTCGTGTCATGAAGATAATCATCAAAAAACTTTAGGTGATGATTGCAGCAGTTGTCATAACTCCGATAAATTTAAACCCGCAGTATATTTTGATCACAATCAATCAGATTTCAAACTTGCAGGAGGACACTTAAAAGTTGAGTGTTCAAAATGCCATCTAACCGAAAAGAAAAACGGAAAAGATTTTACAAACTACAAAGGGTTAAAGTTTACAAATTGTTCCGCATGTCATAGCGATGTTCATAAAGGTGCCTTTGGTTCTGATTGCAAGTCCTGCCATACAGTAAATGGTTTTAATATTATTAATCAGCAAAATTTTGATCATGGCAAAACAAAGTTTCCATTGATTGGAAAACACCAGACTGTAAAATGTAATGAATGCCACAAAGGGGCTGATAAAAAGAAACCGCTTTTTGCAAAGTGTACTGATTGCCATACTGATTATCACAAAGGAGAATTTAAAGTTAATGGGGCTGTTAAAGATTGTAATGCCTGCCATTCTGAAAAAGGTTTTAACACTTCAAGTTTTACTCTTGAGGAACACAACAAAGGTAAGTTCCAATTAACTGGCGCTCACTTAGCTCTGCCGTGCAAAAATTGTCATCAGCAAGAAAAGGAATGGACCTTCAAAAATGTTGGGTTAGAGTGCATTGATTGTCATAAAAATATTCATGGTGCAGAACTGGCTCAGAAATATTTACCGGAAAATAAGTGTACGTCATGTCACC
This sequence comes from Ignavibacteriales bacterium, assembly GCA_038214015.1. GTDB lineage: Bacteria > Bacteroidota > Ignavibacteria > Ignavibacteriales > Ignavibacteriaceae > IGN3. Next base: position 9,619 of record JBBQSH010000090.1, read on the forward strand.
AAACAGAAAATTGGAGTACTATTACTTTTGATCATAATAGCACAGAATTTGTTTTATCAGGAAAGCACAAAAATGTTACCTGCGGCAAATGTCATTATACTAAAGCAGATACAGATCAAAAGGTGTTTAAGTTCTCATCTCTGAATCAAAACTGCGAGCAATGTCATAAGGATATTCACTTTGGTCAGTTTAAGGTTGATAAAATAACAACCTGCGAAAAATGCCATGCATTTAATGATTGGAAGCCGGAAAAATTTGATCATAATAAAACTAAATTTTCGTTGGATAACGCTCATAAAAAAGTTCCATGTATCAAATGCCATCCTTCAACTGCTGAGAACGGAAATAAATTTTTTGTTTACAAGTTAAAAGAGTTCAAATGCGCTACTTGTCATGCCAAATAATATTTTTTCTTTTTACGATAAGCATTTTTGCGCAATCACCTCATGGTGATACATTTGATATTGATTGTTCTAGTTGTCATACTGCAGATAGCTGGAAGGTTGATCTTACCAAAATCTCTTTTGATCACTCTAAAACTAATTTTGCCTTAATTGGTAAGCATATAAATGTTGATTGTAAATCGTGTCATGAATCTTTAGTCTTTGCCAAAATGGATACGGACTGTTTTTCCTGTCATAAAGATATTCATCAAGGCACAGTTGGGTTGGATTGTGCAAGCTGCCACACTCCAAACACCTGGATTGTAAAGGACATTATTGGTCTTCATCAAAAAGGCAGATTTCATTTACTTGGTGCACATCAAACAGCCGATTGTGCTCAATGCCATTCTGGTTATCCTGAATTAGATTTTGAACCATTGAATATTGATTGTTATACCTGTCATCAACAAGATTATGAATCAACACAAAATCCAAATCACGTTGCAGCAAATTTTTCTACCGAGTGCCAGGATTGTCATAATATTAGTGCGCTCTCCTGGAGTGCAACTAATATAGATCACAGTTTCTTTCCACTTGTAGGCGGACATGCTTTACCGAGCTGTTTTTCTTGTCATCAGCAGGGAGGTAATTTTTCCGGACTATCACAAGAATGTTATTCTTGTCATCAACAGACTTATGAGGGAACACAAAATCCAAACCATATAGCTGCAGGAATGCCAACAACTTGCGATGTTTGCCATTCTATTCAAGGCTGGACTCCTGCTGAATTCAATCATGATTTAACTGCTTTTCCATTAACAGGAAAACACATTGATACAGATTGTTCTAATTGTCATGAAAGTGGTTATACAGGGACGCCGACAGATTGTTATGCATGTCATCAACAAGATTATCAATCGACTACAGACCCGAACCATGTTGTAGAAAATTATCCGCAGGATTGTACTGTTTGTCATAATACTTCTGATTGGGGCGATGCAAATTTTGATCATAGCCTGACTCAATTTCCATTAACGGGTGCGCATACAACAACAGATTGTCAATCGTGTCATCAGAATGGCTATACAGGTACATCAACAGATTGTATTTCTTGTCATCAAACAGATTATAACAACACCTCAAACCCAAATCATACAGCAGTAAGTTTTCCAACAACTTGTGTGGATTGTCATTCAACTGCAGCGTGGGCACCTGCAACATTCGATCACGATAATCAGTACTTTCCAATTTATACTGGTGAGCACCAGGGTAAATGGACTCAGTGTTCTGAGTGTCATACTATTCCAAGCAATTACAGTCAGTTTTCCTGCATAGATTGCCACGAACACAATAAACCTGATATGGATGATGATCATCAGGGAGTCCAGGGATATATCTACAATAGTCCGGATTGTTTATCGTGTCATCCACAGGGTAAAAAAGATGGAGCATTTAATCACGCAACATCAAGTTTTCCATTAACAGGATTACACATTACAGCAAGTTGTACAGATTGCCATCAGAATGGATATTCAGGGACAACATCAGTATGTTCAGATTGTCACATTACGGAATACAATAGTGCATCAAACCCGAACCATCAGACATTAAGTATATCAACCGATTGTTCAACTTGTCATACACCAACTGCAGATTGGCAACCTGCACTTTTTCCACAACACGATCAGGTCTATCAATTGCTTGGTAGACATACTGAAATTGCTAGTGACTGTGCAAGTTGTCATAATGGAAATTATACAGCGACACAAAATCAATGCGTGGAATGTCATCAAAATTCATACAATGCTGCTGTAAATCCAAATCATATTGCGGCAGGGTTATCAACGGAATGTTCAACCTGTCATAATGCGAACGGATGGGCTCCATCAACATTTGATCACAGCACAACAGGTTTTACATTAATAGGTTCGCATCAGCCATTGCAGTGTTCAGGTTGTCATAGTGGAACAACAACTGGATTAACGAGTGACTGTGTGTCTTGCCATCTAACAGATTACAATCAAGCGGCAAATCATACAGCACAATCATATCCAACAAACTGTGAACAATGCCATAACTCAGTAAACTGGAATGAAGCTACATTTAATCATCAGAATACAAGTTTTCCATTAACAGGCGCTCATATAAACACAACCTGCCAATCATGTCATCAATCAGGTTATACTAATACACCGACTGATTGCTTATCCTGTCATCAAACGGATTATAATAATACAACAAATCCAAATCATGTTAGTGAAAATATCTCAACAATTTGTGTGGATTGCCATTCCACAACTGCATGGCAGCCTGCAACATTCGATCATCAGAATACAAGTTTCCCATTAACAGGTGCACATATAAACACAACCTGCCAATCATGTCATCAATCAGGTTATACTAACACACCAACAGATTGTTTTGCTTGTCATACAACGGATTACAATAACACAACGAATCCGAATCACATTGCAGCAAACTTTCCAACAACTTGTGTAGATTGTCATTCAACTACTGCTTGGGAACCAGCTACTTTTGATCATGATAATCAATACTTTCCAATATATTCAGGTAGCCATAATGGAGAATGGAACCAGTGCTCTGAATGCCATACAACTCCAAATAACTACAGTCTGTTTTCTTGTATAGATTGTCACGAGCACAACAGAACAGATATGGATCAGGATCATCTGGGAGTAAATGGATATGTTTATAATAGTCTCAATTGTTATGACTGTCATCCGGATGGAAATGATAGACCAATGATGTTCGATCATTCTATGACTGAATTTCCATTAACTGGAGCGCACATAAATGTAGAATGTGCCCAATGCCATACTTCAAATCAAGATAGAATATCAACTGAATGCGTTGCTTGCCATATGCAGGATTATTTGAAGACTGTAAATCCTAATCATCAGTCAACTGGTATATCCACTGATTGTATTTCTTGCCACAAAACAAATAATTGGAATTCAGCTTTTAAAATATTGCAAGAGAACAGAGAATTTTAATGCTAAATAAGATTAACATACTTTTATTTTTAGTTATTGTTTCTTTTCCAGTCAGTGCTCAGCAAACTGTTAAGGAAGGTAAAGTAAGTTATACTTCAACTGAACTTGTTTATGTGGATTTTGAGAGTACAGAAGGAATCTCAGT
>JBBQSH010000091.1:0-13063 GCA_038214015.1 Ignavibacteriales bacterium
GCTTGCGGATTTTCAAACATATCATTTATCGCTGCGTTATTTACCAGTATATCAATCTTGCCAAATTCATTTAATGTTTTATCTCTTAGATTTTCTACAGAATCTTTTTTTGTAATATCAACACCAACTCCGATTGATTTAGTAGAAAGGGAAGATGCAAATGTTTTACATTTCTCTTCATCAAGATCGCACACAATAATATTTGCTTCTGCGTCCGAAAGAGCAATGCAATGATTTTTACCAATCAAACCAAGTGCGCCAGTTACAATTGCAATTTTGTTTTTAAGTGAGAATAGTTCTAATGAGTTTTTATCCATAATCGTTCATTCATTTAATTCATAATATTAGTGTCATTTCGACCAAGAGGAGAAATCTTAATCTCTTAAAGTGAACAGATTTCTCAGTCTCCCAAAGGGATGCCTATGGCAGAAGACTCCTTCGAAATGACTTTTCCAATTTTTAATCTGCTTAATAAGTTAGACTTAATCTTATTGCTTTCGATTTATTATTTTCTCTTTGGTTTCATATTAAAATTACTAACTTTTCTGAACACTGGCTCAACAGGTTCACCGCGTAAATAGCTTTTGACATTTTTTTCTTCAACAGCTTTTTTAAGAATTGGAAGAACTTCTTTGTAAGCTTTTAATGTGTATTCAATATCGGAATTCGAGTGTGAGAAGGACATATTGTGAAATCCGCCCCAAAGTATTCCACGCTTAATCATTTCCTGCTGTACAAGTGATTTCATCTCAAGTGGATCCCCAGCAGAAGCATCAAACGTTATTATTGTTCTGCAATCAAAACCTGAACACTTTGTGTAAATCATTCCAAGCTCTGATGCGATATTATTATATCCAACTTTTAATTTATTTCCTTGCTTTGCCAATTGTGCAGGAACATTCTTTTCTATCATTTCATTTATAGTTGCTTTAGCGGCAGCCAGCGAGAGAGCCTCACCGCCAAAAGTATTAAAGAAAAAAACATCTTTCTCAAGTACTGACATTACTTCTTTCTTTCCAGTTAAAACAGATAACGGCATACCATTAGCAACTGCCTTTGAAAAACAAGCAAGATCAGCTTTGACACCAAAATATTCTTGAGCACCACCAACTGCGATTCTAAATCCGCTCCACATTTCATCAAAAACCAAAAGCGTTTCATTCTTTGTGCACACATCACGAAGTTTCTGTAGAAAATCATTTTTTGGTTCTTCAAAAACATAAGGTTCTAAAACAACACACGCTGTATCTTCATCAATTGAATCTATGACTGACTGAATATCATTATAGCTAAATGTAAAAGTTAAATCCTTTATTGCTTGCGGAATTCCTTTGTTACGATCAGTAACTGCGATATACCAATCGTGCCATCCGTGATAACCACAACACAGAACTTTATTTCTTCCTGTGTAAGCACGGGCAACCCTAACAGCACCAGAAACAACATCAGCACCGCCCCTGCTGTAACGAATTGATTCAGCATTTGGTACAACTTTGTTAATCAATTCTGCAACTTCAACTTCGAGCGGATGAGTTAATGAAAAAGTAATTCCATCTTTCAATTGTTCTTTAATTGCTTCATCAACAACATCATAAGAATAACCAAGTGAAAGTGGACCAACGCCCATTGTGTAATCTATAAATTCATTTCCATCAACATCCCAAACGTGCGAGCCTTTGCCGCGTTGTAAATATTTTGGAGCAACACCTTTAATGTTTTGTCCGGTTCCTTTTGCAAGTGTTTGAGTTTGTGCAGGAATTAATTCGAGAGCAACTTTGTAATACTCATCAGATTTAGTGATCGATGGATAATCTTTGTTAAATTCTACTTTGTTCGGCATCGTACATTCTTTCCTAATTTAAATACTTTCATAAAACAGTCCGCCACGGCGGATCAGTCTGTTGTTATATTATTTGTAAAGAATTAATAGACTAAAGTCTGTTATAAATTTGTTTGCATTTCGTAGAGCAGAATTTATTCTGCTTTTTTTATACATTGCTTTTATGTTTGCACCTTTAAAAACAGACTAAAGTCTGTTCTACGTTTTTAAATAATTTTTGTTTGATCTGAAGTTATTGTTTTTAATTCATTCAAATGATTTCTGTACCAATTAACACCACAATATTCTTCATTAATTTTTTTGATCTCAGGTTTTGTTTCTAACAAATCCAGAATATCTTTGAGTGTAAATTTATTGTTTATTGGATAAAGTTCATCATAAACCTGTTTAATGAAAATGTAATCTTTTTCATAGTCTATTGTAAATCGATAAGACATTGAGTAATCTAAACCAGATTCCCATTCAACATTTCCAATTCTAAATTTGTTAGAGTTTTCCCAAAAATATGGTGTTGTATGTTCACGCTCAAAATCTTTATATGCATTGAGCCAGGCATCTTCTAAAGCTTTCATACTCATTACTTCAACATCATTTCCATCAGGATAAGTTGCTGGATGAAGATTACTAACAAAATCATATTTGTCAAAATTATCTAAATAAAACCGCAAAACTTCATCAATAACTTTTGCATCGATTAGCGGACAATCTGATGGAATCTTTACAACAGCATCGGCATTAAAAAGTTTAGCTGCTTTATAATGTCTATCGAGAAGGTCGGTTGGATGACCACGATAACAATTTAGTTGGTAATCTTTGCAAAGTTCTTCAACCTTATCATCAATCTTATCCGTAGTAGTTGCGATAACAATTGTTCCTTTAAGTTTTGATGCTGCTGCACGTTCATACATCCGGTACAACAGAGGCTTATCTGCTAAAAGTAAAAATATTTTATTAGGAAGGCGGCTGGAGCCTGTTCTTGCTTGAATTACAGTTACTATTTTAATTGAGTTACTCACTTTAATAAAATAAACTATTTTGCTCTTACTAGTTTCTGTTTAAGCAAATACTTTAATTCTAGTTTTAAGTCTTCAAAATATTTATTTTTTTCTTTTGACCTAACAACAGGATTTGTTGAGTGCAATAATTTTCTGGCAACCTGGGCAATTACTTTTGCAGATGTGCCGCTGTTCTGTATTGGCGTTAAACTTTTTACATTATCAATCTCTATATCACAATAAACTTCTTTTCCTAAAGCTAACGCTGGAAAAATTGTGCTTGAAAATCTTGTAACTAATACATCACAATTTGCAATCATAGGATCGATTCCAAATCCACTATATACTAAAGCTTCAGGCAAATATCTTTTTACTTCCGCAGTTCGTTTTTTTACTTTTTCATTTGGATGCAGCTTAACAATTATCTGCTTATTACCGGCAATCCTTTTTGCATTAAATAGAAAGCGTTTTCTATTTTCATACTTTGTGGTTTCTCTAATATCAGAAGTTGCGACCAAGACAAAGTTTTTATGTTCAAATTCAAGATTTCTTAATTTATCAAAATTATCAAAATTTGGAATGCCTGTTACGCGTATTTTATTTGGATTAATTCCTCTTTCAATAAACTGATCACGAAAGCCTTCTGAAGCAACACAGAAATAATCATACTGATGTGATAACCCGGTCATAGATGTACTTGCACACCAACGACCCAGACCAAGGAATCTTGTAACATGATATCGCCAATCGGGAGGATCAGTCATTCCTTCCTGAACTAATATCGTCTTAAATTTTTTAATATTTCTTGGAACGATTAAATCCTGCGAAGTGAGAACAAGATCGTAATCATCGTTTCTTCCCTCAAAATCTAATTTGAGATTGTTTGTTTTTATATACTCGAGGGTTTTTCGTTTGAACTCGCCACCCATAATTGTAAACTCAAGCATTTTTAGTTTAGTCATTAACCATAATGGGCCGCTGGCGTAATAAGGTGTAAAATAAGCTTCACATTCAGGAAGCTCCTTTGAGATTTGATGCATAATCGTAGTCTGATTAAGCGAACCGCCAATGAAAAGTATTTTTGGTTTATTCATTCTTAAATATTTTTAACTTTTATTTTGCTCGAAATCATCAAGAATTATTTTTAATGGAAAAGATTTATTTTTAATCCAAATATAATACACTTCAAATTTGCAAAAAATTTATGTAAAACACTCTAAAAAACCGTGATTCCTGTCATATTATGGTAAAAAATAAAAAAAATATTTATAGTCCATTTTGGACTCAAAACTATTGTTGTGCAAATTTTAATGTTTCGTTAAATTGCTAACCATAAAAGTCTAATAAAGGATTGACATGATATTACAAAAACCTAAAAAACTTAATAAAAAAGATGTTATAGGAATAATTTCACCAGCCTCTTCACCTGATGAAATATCAAGAATTCAAACCGGAGTAAAATATTTAGAAGGCTTAGGTTATCAAGTTAAAATAGGTGCAAATGTTGGTAAAAATCATGGCTATTTAGCTGGAACAGATCAGGAAAGAGTTGATGATATTCACTCTATGTTTAAAGATAAAAATGTAAAAGCTATTTTTACTTTACGCGGTGGTTACGGTGCTTTTAGATTGTTAGATAAAATTGATTACCGTGTTATAAAAAATAATCCTAAAATATTTGTTGGTTATAGTGAAATAACTTCGCTTCAAATGGCATTTTTTGAAAAAGCAGGATTGATTACTTTTGCAGGCCCTATGGTTGCCGTAGATTTTTATGATGAAGTTAGTTCTTATACAAACGAACTTTTCTGGGCAACGATAACATCAAACAAAAAATTGGGAAAAATCAAATATCCGGAAAATCAAAAGATGCCTCATCTGCAAAAGGGTTCTGTATCTGGCAGATTAATTGGGGGCAACTTAGCGGTTTTTGCTGCACTGCTTGGTACAGAATATTTTCCTAATCTTACGGGAAAAATTTTGATGATTGAGGATATTGGTGAGCTTCCTTATCGGGTTGATAGAATGTTAAATCAGTTAAGGTTGGCTGGAGTATTTAAAAAAGTTAAAGGAATTATCCTGGGTAGATTTGTTGACTGCAACGAACACGATCCAAATAAAAAAACATTAACGCTTGGCGAAGTTATTTCTGAATACATCGGAACTTTAAAAATTCCGTCTATTTATACTTTTCCGCATGGGCATATAAAAGATTTTGTAACTGTTCCCTTTGGATTAAAAGTTAATTTAAATGCCACAAACGGGACTGTAGAATTTGCTGAGGGTGCGGTTAAATAGGTTCCTGAATAAAAGTAAAGTAATTCTTACGCTTAAAATATAACTCTGTTTGATAAGTAGCTTCTGGCTTATCAAACAGAGCCCACACTGTTGAGCCTGTTCCTGTCATCATACAATGTTTTGCACCAAAGTGAAGCATTTTTTCTTTTATCTCTTTTATTTCGGGAAAGTGTTCAAATACAATTTTTTCAAAATCATTACTTGCCAATCGCATCACTTCTTCAATTTCGATTTTTGATTTACTAATTAAAGACTTCAAACTGACTGCTGGCATCTTTGGTTTGATGAGACCAAAAGCCCATTTTGTTGCAACATGAATTCCTGGATTCACAATAAGAATGTACTTATGTAATATTAAGTTTATGGGAATTAAAACCTCGCCACGAGATTCAGCAAAAGCTGGAACGGGATTTAAAAAATAAGGTACATCAGAACCAAGTTTTAGAGCCAGGTTTGATAAATGATTCCTATCAATTCCTATATTAAATAATTTTATTAGAGAATTTAAAGCAGAGGCTGCATTAGAACTTCCACCGCCAAGTCCTGCCCCAATAGGAATATTTTTATTTAGAAAAATATCAACAAATATTGAAATGCTGAATTCATTTTCTAATAGCTCTTTTGCTCTGATGATAAGGTTGGTTGTTTCTTTATTGAGATTATCATCATTACTTGTAAAAGAAAATTTATCAGATTTAGTAAATCTAATTTCATCAAAAAGATTTAAGGGATAAAAGATAGTTTCAAGATTATGAAAACTGTCTTCTCTTTTGGAGATGATATTAAGTCCAATATTAATTTTAGCCGGAGATTTTACTACAATTTCATTCATCAATTAAGTGCTTGATTTTCTTTGTATGTTCTGGAGTTGAACCGCAGCATGAACCAATAAAAGAAAAACCATATTTAAGGAATGGTTTTATTTTCTTGATATATTCTATTGGCGAAACTGAACAATCAATAGTTTGATCTGTTAGTTTACCACCGCCACAGTTTAAGTAAAATCCCCAATTTATTTCAGTTTTTAATCTTTTAACTGCATTTTCTAAGGCATCAAATGTTATACAATTAAATCCGATTGCAAGCGGATGATATTTTAGAACATACTCAATTGCGTCAGTTAAATTTTCTCCGGAGAGTAGTTTTGGTTTATCGATAAAGAAAAAATTCATAACAAACGGTATATGATTTTCTCCGCAATATTTTGAAATAAATTTAATCTCATCAAAATGACTTTGAGTTTCATTCATAATAAAATCACAACCGGATTCCATCAAAGTATCAATATGGACTTTATGATTCCATTCTAAATCTTTCTGAGAAATAGTTCTTTCAATCTGATAACAATCTTCAACAGGTGGATTTGAGCCTGCAATTAATACCGTAGATCGGCCACGAGCCCGTTTAGCAATCTCGACAGCCTTTGAAACACTTCCAACTATATCTGTAACTCCTGATGAAATAAGTGAATATGGATTAGTTCTAAATGTATTCGTTGTAATTATATCTGCACCGGCTCTTATGTAATCTTTATGCAGAGTAATAACTTCACTTTGAGAATCGTCATTGGCCTTTGCACTCCAAACTCTCTTATTTGATGTCAGCTTTTTCTCTTGAAGAATGCTGCCCATTGCTCCATCAAGAATTAATGGACGATTTATCTTTCTTGCTTTTTCAAAAACATTTTCTCGTTCCTGTATCTTTACTTTGTCAAAATCATCAAAGAATTTATCAACCTCATTAATGATTCTATTCAGATCAAGATTTTTAATACATTCAAGATCAAACGGACATTTCTTTTTCCAGCAAGGAGAACACTCAAGATCTTCCTGGTATATTTTAACACCACGATCATAAAGATCAATTTCAGTCCAGCAGCTTAATCCAAACCATGCAATAACATATTTTTTAAGTGCGATAGCAAGGTGCATACCAAAAGAATCGCCAGTAATAATAACTTGTGGTATCGATTCGTAACAGGCTCCTTTTCTAACTCCATCATTAGTTGGAGTGTTTATAACTCTGCCTCTAAAGTAATCTGCTATTTCTTTGTTTCGTTCAGTGTCTTCCGGTCCACCAAATAGCATAACTTTATATTTGCGTTTTGCCAATAACTTATTGATAAGGAAAATATGCTGACCAACAGACATCTTTTTATTTGGATATAAAAGGGAGCAGCCGGTGTTAAAACCTATAATTTTATCTGTATCTCTTAATCGAACGTCTCTTTTATAGTTCTCAATAAAACGTAATTCATCAGTTGAAAAATTAAAAGTGTAGTCGTCACGGGTATATTCAATTTCAAAAGTTTCAGCCAGATAATCTTGCCCAGTGCGTTGATTTACTTTAAACTTGAAGTGATCATCCATACCAAGATTATAATTATAGTTTGCTCCTTCGTTAACAGGAATGATAATTCCATTTTTATCAAGCCCGAATCCTAACTTTTCCTTTGCATTTACAGAATTAAGTAGTGCGCAAGATCTTTGAGATTTATCAACATTCATAACAGTATCAAACTCAATTTGATTTAGAATTGAAATTGATTCAGCGTCATAGACAAAAACCTGATCGATGTATTGATTATTGTAGAGAAGTGGAGCCGCAATTTTTAAGGTTAACCAATATATTTTTGATTCCGGAAATTTTCTTTTTATTGATGGAAGTTGTGCGGTTGTCATTAACACATCTCCCATCGCATCAAAATTGATTATAAGTATTTTCTTGCCGATAGGTATATTTTCCTTGCAGCCATTTTCCCAGCAGTTATGATCAGGATAGCAAGGTTTGTAACCCGAGAAATTTTTACAAGATGGAATGTTGTTTGGCATTTAAATGTTTCTCCAGAAAAGGTAGTAATTTATTTTTAACTTCATCAAATGATACCTTATTAAGTGTTGGCTCCTCAGTTACAATACATTCAAAATCTGTATTGAATGGTGTCCATAGCATATCATCAGTTTTATACTTGACATAAATTCCGAATAAGGGAACTTTATTTATTGAGGCAATTTGAACAATTGATGTGTCTGGTGTAAACAGAAAATCAATATTTAATATTGCTGCAGCAAAAATATCAAAACCTTTGGTTAAAGGATATATTAAATTTTCATCTCCAATTTCTCTGGCAAGTGGCAAATCATCTTGTGTACAGAATAATATTGGTTTTACATCATATCTAGATAAAAAATTTATCAGTAATTTAAAATTATCTACACCCCAGAATCTAGCTTTACTACCAGCTGTTATATTAATTCCTACAGAAAATTTGTTTTCTGGATTCATCCTTTTCAATTCTGCAAGTGCTTTGTTAGTTATTTCTAGTGAAGGATAATATCTAACTAATGCCGAATTCAAATCAACTTCCAAATTAAATAGTTCTGATAATTTTAGAAGTCTAAGAATTATGTGGTTATTTCTTGGATCTATTCTTTCTACCGTATGTGTGAATAAAGAATTATTAGATTTTTTTAATCCAAACTTGTAACTAACTCGTGCCATTGCCATCAAGAAACTTACTGTAGTTGAAACATCATCATGAATATCAATTACTGCATCAATTGATTTTTGTTTGATAATATTATTAAAATTTTTGTAGCCTGTTAAACCCTTTTCAAAAATAAATACTTCATCAACAGATGGATTGTTTTTAAATATGAAATGATTTTTACGATCTGCAAGAACATATACTTTGCATTTTAATTGCTTCTTTATTTCATACAAAAGCGGAGTGGTTACGAGTGCATCACCTAATCTGTTAAGTCGTATAAAAAGTAATTTTGAATCCGAATCAAAAAGTGGTAATGGAATATCTTTTTTTACAGGATTAAATGCAACAAGTAATTTTAATAAAATATTTTTAAGAAAAATCTCAAGGTTTTTCATTGATAAGCTCTTCTGCCTTTTTAAGTATTAAGCTTACTGGTAACTCTTTCATACACTCATGCTCATACGGACAAATTAATTTGTTGCAAATTATACAGTGTAAATCCTCTTTAATCACATAATCTGAATTTGAAGAATATGGCCCGTGTGCTTTAGGATTTGTTGGTCCAAATATTCCAAGAGTTTTAACACCAAGAGCAGCAGCTATATGCATTGGGCCAGAATCATTTGCAATTACAAGATCACATTTGGATATCATTGAAGCCATCTGGGGAAGTGTAGATTTTGGTGCAAGTAAACAATGTTCTTGAAGATTGGACTTAATATATTCTGCATCGCTTTCATCACCAGGGCCCCAGAGAACTAATATCTTACAATTAAATATTTTAACCAATTCATCGCAGAACTCAACCCATTTTTCTTTATCACATCTCTTTGAATCCCAACCCCCAGCAGGAATTATTCCAAATACTGTTTCATTATCAAGATTATTCTCAGTAAAAAAATCATCAGCAAATAATTTTTCAATACTGCCAATGTAATAATGTATTTTTTTAGATATGATATTTATGCCAAGTGGTTTCAGTAATTCTAAATTATGTTCGGCGGAGTGATGTTCACCTTTATCAGAAGTTCCTAAAATATTATATGCATATTTTCTTCCGCGATATGCATAACCAACTTTAAACTTTGCACCTGAAAGAAAAGTTATTTGTGCACTTCTTGGATTTGACCAAAGATCAATTACCATATCATATTTTTCTTTACGGATTCTCCAGGCAACTTTAAAAACAAATTCCGTTTTGTGCATTGTTAAAATTTTATTAACAAGAGGATTATTATTTAAAGATTGCTTAGCAAAGTGTTCGGTTAAATAATCAATTTTTGCATTTGGATAATGTGCAATTAAATTATCAAGAATAATTGTTGATAAAACTATATCCCCAATACCGCGTGGTTTTATGCAAAGTATTTTTTTTATTTCAGAAGGCTTTATTTTCATTTAAATTATTTCGATTGATCTGGAAAACCCCAAACATCAGATAAAATTAACCTTAATTCTTAACTTGAACCTAAACTTGATCTTGAACTTAAACTCTAGTGCGCATCAAGCCAATTGTCGCCAATTCCAGTATCGGCAATAACGGGAACTTTTAACGGCAATGCATTTTCCATTAATTTTTTAATAACAGGGAGTAGCCCATCAATTTCATCTTTGTGTGCATCAAAAAGAAGTTCATCGTGTACCTGTAAAATCATTTTAGTTTTTGTTTTTCTCTTAGTCAGCTCTTTGTGGATATTTATCATCGCTAATTTAATCATATCAGCTGCTGTTCCTTGTATCGGCATATTGATTGCAACTCGTTCTTCGAATTGTCTTACAACTCTATTATTGCTGTTTATATTTTTCAAATATCTTCTTCGTCCCGATAAAGTTTCAGCATAACCTTTTTCCTGTGCAAATCTAACAGAGCTATCCATAAATTCTCTAACACGTTTAAATGTATTAAAGTAAGTATCTATAATTTCTTTTGCATGAGTTTGCGTTACACCTAATCTTGTTTTCAATCCAAAAGGACCAATGCCGTAAAGAATTCCAAAGTTAACCTCTTTAGCTTTTCTTCTCATATCAGGAGTAACATCTTTCGGATCAACTTTAAAGACCAAAGCCGCTGTGCTTCTATGAATATCTTCACCTTCACTAAATGCTTTGATAAGTGCTTCATCACCACAAATAGAAGCCATTATTCTAAGTTCAATCTGACTGTAATCTGCGCTAAGTATTTTATAGTTTTTATCGCGCGGTACAAATGCTCTGCGAATTTCTTTACCCATTTCAGTTCTGATAGGAATGTTTTGCAGATTTGGATCAATACTCGAAAGTCTTCCTGTAGAAGCAACAGTTTGATTAAAACTTGTATGAACTCTTCCTGTTTTTTTATTGATGATATTTGGAAGAGCATCCGCGTAGGTTGATTTAAGTTTTGATGCCTGCCGGTAATTTAAAATCATATCTACAATTTCATGTTCACCGCGCAGATTTTCCAACGAACGCGCATCAGTTGAAAATCCTGTTTTAGTTTTTCTTCCTGTAGCCAGATTAAGTTTGGTAAAAAGAATTTCCTGAAGCTGCTTGGGGGAATTGATGTTGAACTCATTACCAGCAACTTTATAAATTTCACTTGTATAATTATCCAACAAGATCTGAAGATCTTTACTGAATTGCCTAAGAGCAGCTACATCAATCTTGATTCCTTCATTTTCCATATCTTCCAAAACGGGTACAAGAGGATACTCAATATCATACGCTACTTTTTCGATTCCAGCTTTCTTTAGTTCTTTATCAAGTCTTTCATAAAGCTTATAAGTTATGTCAGCATCTTCTGCCGCATAATTTGAAAGTACATTTGCTTCTGCTTCAAATATTTTTTTGGGATCTTTTTTCTCGCCAATCAAAGTTGAAATGGGAATAGGAGAATAGTTGAGGTATTTTTCAGCAAGATCATCCATCCCGTGTTTTTGATCCGCATCCAACACATAACTTGCAAGCATAGTATCGAAATAAAAATTCTTAACCTCAATTCCAACGCTTCTTAAAACGGCCATATCATATTTACCATTCTGACAAACTTTTTTTATTTCATCATTCTCAAATACTTTTTTAAAGATTTTGATAAATATTGAAATTGGTAATCGATCGGATAATTTATTTTCAAATAATCCAGGTTCATCATCAAAGGGATTTACTGCAACAAAATAAGCTTCATCGGGTTTAATGCAGAATGAAGCGCCCGCAAGTTTAACTTCGAATGTATTCAGCCCATCAGTTTCAGTATCAAAAACGAATAAATTAGATTCAAGTAATCTTGCGGCAAGTTTTCTTGCTTCATTTTCCTTTACGATTAACTGATATTTAACTTTTGAATCATCAAAAGATTTTATTGCGTCATTTGAAAAAGAAATTTCTGCTTGCTCTTTAATATCCTTTGCTTCTTTTCCTTCTTTTATTTCCCCAGAGGAATTTGTTTCATAAAACTTAATCAGTTTAGCATAAATAGCTTTGAACTCAAGTTCGAATAAAATTTCTTTAATTTTTTCAAAATCCGGATCTGAAAACTTTGTTTTTTCAAAATCAAAATCCATTGGAACTTCACAATAAATTGTGGCAAGATCTTTTGACAGAAAAGCATTTTCTCTACTTGTTTCTAATTTCTTTTTGATACCTGCTTTATCAATTTCATCAATATGCTTGTAAATATTTTCAATCGTACCATACTTTTGGATTAATGGAACAGCACCTTTTGGACCAATACCTGCAACACCAGGAATGTCATCACTGCTATCACCAATCAAAGCAAGATAATCAATCATATACTTTGGTTCGAATCCAAGTTCATCAATTACTTTTTGTTTATCATAAAGAATTGCTTCATCAGACATTTTACCAGGACGAATAACATTAGTTTTATCGGTAATTAATTGGAAGTAGTCTTTATCCGGAGTTATAGCGTAGGATAACAATCCCAATTTCTCAGCTTTTTTTACAGCAGTTCCAACAATATCATCAGCTTCATATCGCGGTAAAATGTAAAGAGGAATATTTAATGCTAGTACGATATCCTTTATTCTTTGCAATTGGGGAATCATATCATTTGGCATTGCATCGCGGGAAGATTTATAAGCCTCATACTTTTCGTGTCTAAAAGTTTTTTCTTTGGAATCAAAAGCAACAGCAAGATAATCCGGTTTATGATCTTCAAAAACTTTTATAAGTTGATTTAAAAATCCATAAACGGCAGATGTTGATTCGCCTTTACTATTTGTTAATGGTCTATTGATAAAAGCGAAGTAAGCACGATAAGCAAGCGCCATCGCATCAATGATTACAAATTTCTTGTTTTTCATAAAGAGGTTTTAATGAGAATAAAATTGTTGCCAGAAAATAAAGATTAGTTATTCAAAATTGAAACAAATGCTAAAAAAGAATTTTCATTTACTTTTTAAATTTATGTTGTTATTGAAATAAGTAATACCATATTTTTAC
>JBBQSH010000092.1:0-12914 GCA_038214015.1 Ignavibacteriales bacterium
TAAGGTAATAATAATCAAAATACTTACCAGTTATAAAAACTGATATTTCAGAAACGAAAATCAGAGCAAATCCAAATAGCGCAAGGTTAAAACTAAATTGATTTGTCTTAAAAACCATTGGATTCCTTGCAAGATAACTACCAAGCACTCCACCTAAAACAACATAACCTGCCCAGGGGAATAATGGGAATAATGATCCGGTACCTCCATAAAAATA
Organism: Ignavibacteriales bacterium; assembly: GCA_038214015.1. Lineage (GTDB taxonomy): Bacteria > Bacteroidota > Ignavibacteria > Ignavibacteriales > Ignavibacteriaceae > IGN3. The sequence goes on from JBBQSH010000092.1 coordinate 218, forward strand.
TCCGGCTATTGGTTGCGGGAAATATTCCAGCCAATTAATTTTTGAAAAAAATGGCGTAGCAAGAAAAAAGAATAATGCAAAAAAAGTAAAAACAATTGTATCGCTGAATTTTAATTTCTCTGCTATGTAAGCGGATATCACTACAAACAATAGTCCAAATCCAATAAGCTGTAAAACATCAACGGCAAAAAATATATTTAGCCGATCCTGAGTTACATCTGAAAAATCAAATATGGTGTAGGTTGGATAGCGAAGTAAATATCCGATAGATACAAGCAAAAGAAATCTGAAAAGACCTTTTTTTACCCTAGGATTATTCACAAATGGTTTATCAACAAGACGAAAAAGATAAGTAAAAACAGTTCCAGCCGTAAACATAAATATTGGAGCAGTCATGCCGCGCATAAAATTCCATAAAAAGTAAACAGGATATTGATCAGATCGAAATTCGGGTGCCAGCAATACATCAACAGTATGCCCCTGTACCATTTGTATTACAGCAAATGCCCGCATTAGATCAATAAATATTATTCGATGTTTTTTTTCGCTTCGAACCATGAGTGATGTAATATTATCTTTATGTCTAAAATAACCAAATGAACTGTAAACAAAAAAGCTCCGGTTACTAATTAACCGGAGCCTTAATTGATTTAATATGACCTAAAATATTTTTAAGATATTTTATTTTTTATCATCATCAACAACTTCATAAGAAGCATCCTGAACATCACCTTTTTCATCCGCAGCTTTATTTTCTGGCTGTTGATCCGGTGCTGTCTGACCTTGAGGGTCAGTTTGTGAATACAACTGTGAAGCCACTTCATTCCATACTTTACTTAAAGATTCTGTAGCTGATTTAATTTGCTCAGTATTATTTGCTGCGATAGCATCTTCAACTTTTTTCATTTCGGCTTCTAATCTAGACTTAACATCAGCAGGAACCTTTTCTTTCAATTCCTCAATCTGTTTCTTAGTCTGGAATACCAAACTATCTGCCTGATTTCTCACTTCGACAGATTCTTTCTTCTGCTTATCTTCAGCAGCATGTTCTTTAGCCGCATTTTTCATTTTATCTATTTCACTCTTATCCAATCCACTTGAAGAAGTAATTCTGATACTTTGCTCTTTACCAGTAGCTTTATCTTTTGCACCTACATGTAAAATACCATTCGCATCAATATCAAAAGTAACCTCAACTTGGGGTATGCCTCTTGGTGCCGGAGGAATTCCATCCAAATGAAATCGCCCTAATGTTCTGTTATCAGCAGCCATAGGTCTTTCACCCTGAATGATATGAATTTCAACTGAAGGTTGATTATCTGCAGCAGTAGAGAATACTTCACTTTTCTTTGTAGGTATTGTTGTGTTGGATTCAATCAATCTTGTCATAACACCACCAAGTGTTTCAATTCCAAGTGAAAGAGGAGTAACATCCAAAAGAAGAACATCTTTAACATCACCTGCTAAAACACCGCCTTGTATTGCAGCGCCAATTGCAACAACCTCGTCAGGATTAACACCTTTGTGTGGTTCTCGTTGGAATAAATCCTTTACTAACTGTTGAACCATCGGTATTCTTGTTGAGCCACCAACAAGTATTACTTCATTGATGTCTTTTGGAGTAACACCGGCATCTTTCATTGCTTGCTCGCAAGGACCCTTTGTATTTTTCACCAAGTCATCAATTAGCTGTTCAAATTTTGCACGACTTAGATTTAAGTTAAGATGTTTTGGACCATCCTGTGTTGCAGTTATAAATGGTAGATTGACATCTGTTGACTGGGCAGTTGATAATTCAATCTTAGCTTTCTCAGCAGCCTCTTTTAATCTCTGAAGCGCCATTGCATCTTTTCTAAGATCAATACCTTCTTGCTTCTTAAATTCATCTGCAAGAAAATCAATTAGTCTTTGATCGAAATCATCGCCGCCTAAATGTGTATCACCATTTGTTGATTTTACTTCAAACACACCGTCACCAAGTGCAAGTATAGAAACATCAAAGGTTCCACCTCCAAGATCATAAACAGCCACTGTGTGATCACTTGTTTTTTTATCAAGACCATAAGCCAACGCAGCTGCGGTCGGTTCATTTATAATTCTTCTAACAACTAATCCTGCTATTTCACCAGCATCTTTTGTAGCCTGTCTTTGTGCATCATTAAAGTAAGCAGGAACTGTTATTACAGCCTCAGTTACTTCCTGACCAAGATAATCTTCTGCGGTCTTTTTCATCTTCTGTAAAATCATTGCACTAATTTCAGGTGGAGAATACATTCTGTCTCCAATCTTAACTCGTGCACTGTTATTATCTCCTGCTACTACTTCATACGGAATTTCAGTTTTTTCTTTTGCAACTTCACTAATCACTCTTCCCATAAATCTTTTTATAGAAAAGATTGTATGGTTAGGGTTGGTTATTGCCTGTCGTTTTGCTGGTTGTCCCACTAATCTCTCACCGGATTTTGCAAACGCAACTACAGAAGGGGTCGTTCTGCCACCTTCTGAATTTGGAATTACAACCGGATCGTTCCCTTCCATAACAGCAACGCAAGAGTTTGTTGTACCTAAATCTATTCCTATTATCTTACCCATTATTTATCTCCTTAATTATATATTTTTAATTTCAATGTTTGTTTTTTTTGACATCTATGAATACAACCATAATGCCAATCGAAATCAATTTGATAAATCCTTATAATTAAAGGAGTTAAGGAAATGGATTACGTTTACTAAAAATTGAGTTTATTTTTTATCTGTCATTATGTCTCTCATCAGATGCATATCGGCACTTGGACTGACAAATTGATTAAAAAAACGTATTTTTAAAATCATTATTTGGAGATACTTTGTTCAGTATAGAAAACTTTGATATAAAACTTAATACCGAATACATCGGACGAACTTTTGTTTACGCCGAAGAGTTAACATCCACCAATACGTTCTTGATGGATAAGCAGAATGGATATAACACAAGTGGAACCGTAGTGCTCGCAGAAAAACAAACCAACGGTAAAGGTCGGAAGGATCGCGTTTGGTATAGTGCACCTGATTCCAATCTAACATTTTCTATTCTCTTAACGAAGGATAAATTTTTAACCAGCAATTCCAGCTTAATTAATTTTGCAGCTTCACTTGCTGTCGCTTTCTCAATTGAAAATCTATATCAGTTAAAGACTGAACTAAAGTGGCCAAACGATGTTCTATTAGATGGTAAAAAAACTTCAGGCATTCTGATTGAATCAACTTCTCAGGGTAACAAGATTGAAAGATTTGTAGTTGGAATTGGAATAAATGTTAATCAACCATCTTTCCAGGGTACGTTTAACTATCCGCCAACTTCCATCAGAATTGAACTTGGAAGGAACGTTGAGAGAGAAAAACTTCTTGCTGAAATATTAAATAACTTTGAGTTACTTTTAGACAATATTAAGAGTAATAAAAATGAAGTTATTAGCGATTGGAAAGCAAAATGTAAAATGATCGGGGAAAAGATTTCCATTATTGAAAATGAATCAGAAAAGTTTGGAATTTTTTATGACATTGATGAAGAAGGTTTTTTATTATTAAAAACCAGAGAAGGAATAGAGAAAGTTCACTATGGAGATGTAAGTTTGGGATAATAACTCAAAGAGACTCTACTCGAGTTTAAGATAGTAAATCCAGAACTCTTATTAAATTATTTCTAAGTTCTTTTCTGTGCGAAATAAAATCTACAAAACCATGTTCTACCAAAAACTCAGATCGTTGAAAACCTTCCGGTAAATCTTTGCCAATAGTTTGTTTGATTACTCGAGGTCCTGCAAATCCTATCAGGGCTTTTGGTTCAGCAATATTTACATCACCTAACATGGCATAACTTGCTGTTGTACCACCAGTTGTGGGGTCTGTAAGAATTGAAATATAAGGTATTTTTGCTTCTGAAAGTCGGGCTAAACGCGCACTAGTTTTTGCCATTTGCATAAGAGAGTATGCGCCTTCCATCATTCTGGCGCCGCCGCTTGAGGAAATTACAATCAGAGGAATTTTACTTTTATATGCTTTATCTGCAGCTCGGGCAATTTTTTCACCAACTACTGAGCCCATTGAACCGCCAATAAATTGAAAATCCATACAAGCAAATGCTACTTCCCTACCGTCTATTTTTCCAGTTCCAGTTCTCACTGCATCGTTTATTTCTAACTTTTTAATTGTTGATGCAATTCTGTCCGTATATTTTTTTGTGTCTGTAAATTCAAGAGGATCAGCAGATCTCATTTTTTTATCCATCTCTTTAAATGAATTTTTATCAAATAGAAATGAGATGTATTCCAAACTTGCTATTCTAAAATGATGATCACACTTAAGACAAGTCCAAAGATTTATTTCAAGTTGTCTTTTATGAATTATTTCTCCGCAGGAAGGACATTTATCCCACAATCCTGCAGGTAATTCTTTTTGCTGAGTACTATCATCAATATTTTGTTTTGATCTTTTAAACCAAGGCATAATTAATTCTTCTGCACATCTGCATAAATTGTTATTACTTTGTTAGGTTCTTTGGTATCATTAGAAATAACTGTAATTGATTTACTGTTTCTACCTTGACGACTTTTCGTATCAAAATCAACTTTAATTGATCCAACTTGTCCAGGTTTTATAGTTGAGTTACTTACAACTGCTGCAGTACAACCACAAGAAGTTTTAACATCTTTTATAATAAGAGATTCAGTTCCTTTATTCTCGAATTTAAAAGTATATTCAACTTTTTTACCTTCCGAAACTTTACCAAAATCATGTTGCGTTTCCGGAAAGAATATTTTTGCTCCTGCTTTATTTTCTGAAAGTTCATTTACAACAATGTTACATTTAATGGTTAAAGTAACCTGAGGTTTTTCTGTATCATTTGTTGAGACTGTTACAGTTTTAGTCTGTGGTCCTTTTCTTCCTTTTGAATTAAAGGTGACAACTATATTTGTTGATTCTCCAGGACCAAGTTCACTTTTGTCAGGTTTTGCGGCAGTACATCCACACGCAGCTTTAACGTCTTTAATCTTCAGCAAATCACCGCCATTATTAGCAATTACAAAAGAATGGCTTACAACTTCACCCTGATTTATATTGCCAAAATCATGGCTGAGCTGCTGAACTCCAACTTTTGGGGCAAACAGTTGAGGAAAAATGGATATAAAACTTATAAAAAAAATAATTGCAGTATTTCTAATCATTTTTTTTCTCCTTAACAATAAAATCTTTTAAGTAGTTTGGTTCTAAAAAATCAATATCACTAACTTTTTTTTCAATTCCAAAAGTAACAGCCCACTTTGCAATATATTCAGGGTCTGGAGCAGAAATACTCTTAGAACTCTTACTTTTTTCAGGTCTCAAATTAAAGGCATTTCCAAAAATTAAAATATCTTCAGAAATTAAATTGAGCTCTAAAACAGTTATAATTTTTAATTCTTCTCTAAATATATAATTATTACCCATAATTTGAAACTTAGCGAAATATACTTCATCTCTGCCAACTTTGTTTGAAATTATGAAAGTGGAATCTTCTGAAAGCATGGATGAGATTTGAAAAGCAAGCGCTTCAAAAGTTGGGACCGGGATAATTGGTATCGACAAAGCCTGAGCTATCCCTTTAGCCGCAGACATCCCAATTCTTAATCCCGTAAACGATCCGGGTCCGTTAGATACTGCAATAGATTTCAATTCGTTCTGAGTAATGGAAGCCATAGCAAGAACTGAGTTTATTACGTCAAATAATTTTTCTGCGTGCGAGTGTTTTAGAACTAACTTTGAAGAAAAAAACTTTTCTTCAGTAAAATAAACGCAAGCTCCGCAAATTGAATCTGAAGTTTCTATAGCAAGTAATGGATAAATATTATTCATATTCTATAAAATTAAATTCTCTCTCGTGTTCATCAATATAGCTAATACTAATTTCGATTCTTTTTTTAGGAAGAACCGCTGGAAACATATTCCCCCACTCAATAAAAATTATTGATTGTGCATCATTAAAATAATCTTGGATACCAATATCGTGTAATTCCGATTCCTTATTTATCCTATAAAAATCAAAATGATAAAAAGTCTTATCACCATAATACTCATTTACAATTGCGAAAGTAGGACTGTTTGCATTTGTTACGCTAAACTTTTGCAAAACCTTTTTAATAAAAAAAGTTTTGCCAGCACCTAAATCACCATTTAGAACTGCTACCATTCCGTTTTTTAGTTTTGAAGCAAACTCATCTGCAATTAAGGCAGTATCATTTTCAGATTTGCTTTTACGTACACACGGAAACACCATTTTTTATTTTGGCTCCATTGTAATGATAGGCAGAATCATTTCTTCCATAGAGATGCCGCCATGCTGAAAAGTATCTTTATAATGTGTTAAAAATTTATGGTAATCTGTTGGATAGACAAAATAATAATCTTCTTTTGCAAAAATATAATTGATCGTAACTCCACGTTTAGGAAGTTTAAAATCACTTGAATGCTTAACATAAATAGCATGCTTTTCATCAACCTTTAAATTTCTTCCGTACTTAAATCTTAAATTTGTTGAGGCTTCACGATCACCAAGGACTTTTGCACCACGTAATGATCTGATACTTCCGTGATCGGTGGTTACTACAACTTTAACATTCTTCATTTTTGAAAGAGTTGTGAAAATATTTAATAATGAAGAGTGATTAAACCAACTGTTAGTTAATGATCTGTATGCAGATTCATCAGGCGCAATTTCTTTTAAAATATCTGAATCAGATCTGCCGTGCGCAATCATATCCAGAAAATTAACCACAACGGCTGTAAGATGTGTGTTTTGATACGAATGAATATTTTGTTCAAAATTTCTGCCAACCTCAGGATCGATAATTTTTATATACTTTAAATCATTATGCAGTTTAATTCTTTTTCTATTAATTAAATGCTGAAGTAATTCTTTTTCATATTTATTCATACTACTATCATCATCGTTACCGGATACCCAAAGGTTTGGATAATTTTTTTCAATTTCTGATGGATATAAACCCGCAAACAAAGAGTTTCTTGAATAAGGAGTTGCAGTTGGAAGGATAGAAAAATAATAATCTTTTTCAATATTGAATAAATCAGTAAGATGTTTTTCCATCACTAACCATTGATCAAGACGAAGACAATCAAGAACAAAATAAAAGATTGATTTCCCTTCATCACGGATATGATTAAGAACATATTTTTCTGTTATTTGTGGTGAAAGATTCGGTGCATCGGATTTATCATTTTCATTAAGCCAAGAGATGTAATTTCTCTCAACAAATTTTGAAAATTCTTTATTTGCCTCTTTAAACTGATCATTAAGCGATTGTTCTAGACCAATTTCACGATGCTTATCAAGCTCTATAGACCAGTTAACTAATTTTTGGTAAATATTTATCCACTCATTAAAATCAAGACCCGAACTTAATGCCAGCGAAATCTGATTAAAATCCTGTAAATAATCTTTTGCAGCGTACTGCCCTGATATTTTTTTACCTTCGAGTATTTTTTTGCATACAAGAAGCACCTGACTTGGGTTAACAGGTTTTGTTAAGTAATCAGAGATTTTTCCACCAATAGCTTCGTTCATTAATGTTTCTTCTTCCGATTTTGTAATCATTACAACCGGAATTGCATTATTAATATTTTTTAATTGAGCAAGTGTTTCAAGTCCACCCATTCCTGCCATCATTTCATCAAGAAAAATTATATCATAAACTTTTTCTTTAAAGGATGTAATTGCATCCTCGCCATTTGTAACAGTATCAACCTCATAACCTTTTTCCGAAAGAAAAATAATATGAGATCTTAAAAGTTCAATTTCATCATCAACCCAAAGAATTTTTTTTCTATCCATTTTTACAAAACCTTTTTAATTAATTCATTTAAACGTAGGGATAATATTTACTCGCAATCAATACTAATAATTAATTGATTGAAATATTAACATCTAAACCTGCCTCATTTGTTGTTGTTGGCGGAATTCTTGAAGCACCTTCAGGTTCCACCGTAGATCTTTTATAGAAAATAGACAGAGTAACTTTTGCACTAATTGTGTATTTAATACGCGGTTCGATAGTTACTCTTGTTGTTCCATCCTGAGGTGTTCCTTCTTCTTTAAATGCCCGCATATCATATCTTATCGCAGCACTTCTTGTACTGGAATAAGCAAGACTGAATTCAATATCATTTTTTAGGGCCAGGCCAAAAAGCGGAAGTTCAAAACCTGATTTCGAAAATTGTAAAGTAAAGCCTATATCTTTTGAAAAATTCTCAGTTATGTTACTTGTTGTAATTCCAAGGTCAAAAGAAGTTCTTGTAGAATATTTTAAGTTACCGGAAAAGTTTCCGCCCCATAATTGACCAAATGTAAGATTCAATCCCACCAATGGAGCAAAACCATATTCAATTTTTTGAACTTGAATTTCTTCGGTACCCTCTCGATTAAGTTTCCATCCCTCGGTATAAGTTGATGCATATGCGTGATCTAGCGATATTCTATCTGCAAGAGATTTGAGCAGCGGAAGTTTTTCTAATCCATCCCAGGTTATTCTCCAGTTTGCACGTGGAATATAATCAGCAAAATCCTGCAGAAATGGTATTTTAGAGAGCCAGGGGAAAGTTTCGAACCCTTCAACAAATGCATCTGATAAACTGGAATTTGGATCTTGTGGATTATAAAGTTCTGCAACCTGATTAATACCATTTTTAAAGACTGAAAAAACCAATACGGGTGGTATAGTTAAGAATGAACGATTCAAGGTACCTGTCGAATTTACGTTTGTAACAAAAATTGTCCCATCCTCATTAACATTTATGGTTGAATTTTTATTTACAGACCAGCCGCTCTTCCAGTTTAGATCTATTTTTGCACCTTCCCACAGTGGTCTTGATGTTTTAAAATCAAGATTATTTTTTTGTGATGATACATCGCTAAGATTTGTATTACCTGATGATGCCCGTGGTCCGGCATCTCCGCTGATACCAAGCATAAATCCTCTGGTAGGACCTGCATCAGCATTGTAAGAGAATCCCCAAAAATTAGCAAAACCAGTGCCGTATCCTTTTAAACCAGACTTGGATAGAGAGTTATCATTACTAAAATTAAATGAAATCATTTCATAATCTAAGAACACATACTTTGCTGCTGCAACAAGAAAACTAACACCCCTTGATATTAAAGATGGTTTCTTAGATTCGAATAACAATGAATCCAGTATTTGAGAAGAATCAGTTATGGCGATCGGATTGCCTAACGAATCTACATTAGGCATTTTTAGTTCTTGATTTAAGCGAATATCTTTTCCAACTAAATTACCAAGAGGTGGGTTATCCTTATCAACATCTTCCTTAAAAAAGGGATCAAATAAAGATTTCCAGCGCATTGTCAATCCAACGGAAGACTTATTACTAAATCCTGCACTCCTTCCAACTAGCTCCTGACGAAAATCATAATTCCATTGATAGCTTACTCCATAAGATGCAGTTAGAGTAAAATATTTATTCATATCTAAAAGTGATGGAAGTTTTGGAGCAGTTCTAATATCAAAATTTTGTTGATAACGACTATCTTGTCCGAAAAATGCACCATTAAAAATATCATTCCAAATTTCACTTTCTGGGCGTGGTGTTCCGGCTGAATCACCATAAGTTTCTAGATATGCAAGCGATGAATTAATATTTACTGAGTAGCTTGTTGTTAAATTTAAAAATCCACCTTCTGTGAGCTTCCATGTAAAATTAAATCCACGTGTAGTAGTAAAATCTCGTGATGAAACCTGGTTAGAGGGTGAATTATTTCTTGCCCGTGTAATATTAGTTGAGGAATTTCTTTTAGCAGTTAATGCCAAAGTAAAGTTCTGCGGTGTAAAATAAATCTTAGTACCGCTGTAATCTTTTAATAGACTAAAGAATAAACCTATAATTGGGATATCAATTGGATTAAAGTAATAATCAGGACTTAAAGATATCCCATAGTTCATATTCGCATTCCATATCCAGCTTGTGTTAGAAAAGATAGTGGGACTGCGGCTAAACGCATTGTTATAGTTAAAGCCCATAGTTATAGAATTAAAAGTATCTCTAATAAGCCACCACTTGGTTGGAATTCTTAATTTAATATTTGATGCTGACCAGGAATCCTGAATTGAATAGGTTTCTGTTTCTTCTTTAAGAAGTTCAGGTGATTTTACCAATCCGGTTGTATCATTATCATATAACACCTGCTGATTCTCAATAGCTTTATCAACCTTAACGTCACTGCCGGGCAGGTAAAGTGGCTTACCCTCACTTTCAGTATGAGAATAATTTAATCTTAAATTACTTTCAGGAAGATTTATTGGAACTAACTTTAAAATATTTACATCTGTTGATACCGACCAATTTCGCTGTTCAACTCTGCTTCCAAATCTATCGGCGAGCCTATGGAAATATGGATTTTTTTCACTAAGGTTAAATGAAACTGTGGCAAAATCCGCCAGCTTGACTGATGACGAAACACTATAAGCCCAACCGGGTGAGTCATCCGCCTCAATAACTCTTAATTCATTTATCCAAACCTCACCAGAAATAGGACCACGGTAAAATTTTTCGCCATTTACCCCAATCCATACTGCATCAGAATTGGGAAGGTTAAGCACACCAATTGATAAAAATTTAACAGTTGTTAATGTTGGATTACCTTTTATTACATAGAAATGTCCCGGTGGAGCTCCTTCTACAGATTGTCTAAAAGGAACAGTAACATTATCTCCACGGGATTGTTTTAATGCTGTTAGATCATCAAATTTAATTGTTATTTCGTCCCAACCATCAGTTCCCGGTTCTGGATTATAACGAACAGGCTGCCGGTATTCATAATAGTTATTTGTATCGCCGCCAAACCTAAAATAAACTTCAGATGAATATTGATAAGTGCCGGTGGTAAGAGTATCAGAATAGGAAATAGAACCAGGGCTATTATTTTTATCACCGTGAACAAATAGTTTCATCTGCTTATAATTAAAAACATCTAAAGGTCTGAACAAATATTTTACTGCTTCACGCTTATCTCCTTCTTCCAATCCGCTTAGAATTAGAGATAGAGCTTGTTCATTTCTTAAAATATCTTCATCCGGTCTCGTTCTATCTCGCTCCTGAAAAACACCGGGAGGGCTTGTATAAAAATCACTTTCCTCAAGACTTACCACAGAAATTGAAAGTACTGAATCTGTTCTTTCAATTGAATCAGGTAGATTTTTTTGCCATTGACTTCCAACAAGATTAAACTCAGTAATTCGGAAGTGAACCATACTATCCACTCCGTGTGTAAACATTCTAATAGTTTCAACATCTGTAAAACTTGGTGACCCCACTTCTGATGTAAATTCCTTTATCGGTATTCGGTATAAATACCATTTATTTAATAAAGCCGGATCATTATTTAAAGGTTCACTAACAATAAACGGATTTGTTGCTACGCTTGTATCAAGCGGTATTTCATATCTAAAGTAACTATTACTAAGGTCAGGGTTTCCATTCCTGTTTAAATCTTCCGTATCAGGCAGCCTGCCAATATCTGAAAGAATTGCATTGCCTTCCGTTCCATTTATATTATAATAATCATAAGGATAAGGACGACTGCCACGTAGGAAAAAGAAATTATCCCCACTCGGATCAGTCCCTCTGGTTGGATATGCAGCTCTCTCTTGCTCATCAGTCAAACCATCCAATCCAGTATCTTCTTTACCCTCAGGATCAATTGCTTCGTTACGATCAAGATCTTCTGTATCGGTTATATTATTTGGGATTACATCTTCACTAATTTTTCCAAGATCTATATAAAGTTTTGCATCCGATGGAGCATTTAATACTTGCGCCCAGAACTCCACGTAACCAATATTTTCTTCAATCAGATCATTGGCAGTTGATGATAGGATTTTTTGGATACCACCCCATGATTTTTTCCTATCCTGAAGCTGAGGATCATAGTTGTATGTTCCAAAAGTATCAGGAAGAAAAACATAATCCATTACTGTTATCTGCTGATCTGCTCTGGCGACCTGCTTTTTATCACCATATATCTGTTGAACTGTTACATCACCCGGAGTTACTGTAAACCAAAAAGTCTTTGCTTTGTGAACCATCAATTCCTGCTTCGTTAATCCAGGATTAAAAAGCATTGAATCGGGTGGGCTTAAATCTTTCCAGGCTGTGTATGAAACACCAACAGGGATTGTTTTTTTTGCACCTTCAAAATCATCAATGTATGCAATGCTCTTACCGCCATCTGATGAAATTGTACTTTTCTTTGTATTTGGATCAGGATTGATGTACGCATATTCAGCAGACAAATTAAATGTAGACATTTCACGTGTTGAAAAAACATTATCTAACAATTTTGTTACTATCGGAAGTTCTGCGTTGGTTGAAAAATCTAAACCATAAATGGTGTTGCTCAGAGGTTCTTCACCGATTCTAACTTTGTCACTCAAAGTCTGCTGATTAAGATTTAAAATTGAAAAACCGAGCTTTGTCTTTTTTGAAAATTCATATATACCTCTTGCACCAAGTAACGTTTTAGATGCAAGTTGAAAAAGATCATTTTGCTCGTAGGTTATTCTAAGATCCGCACCAGGTACAAGTGCCGCATCATTTCTAATTGTTAACTGCCCAACATTATAATCAACCACATAATCACTTCCAGCACTCA